>NZ_JBEXPH010000397.1:0-2647 GCF_040611955.1 Streptomyces sp. NPDC006510
GCGCAGACGCCACCAGGCAACAGCCCGACACAGCCACTACCGACGACGATCCGCCGACGAACCTGCTGGATAGATCACGAAACCACACTGGAGTACTAGTCAGCCACTCCCGCGCTGCGGGGGAACCTCAGTCCGGCCGGAGCCGCGAGGCTACGCTTCGGCCATGCCGCTCCAGCACCGGTCCGCAGACCACATTGACGAGCAGCTGTCGATCATCGACGGCTTGAGCCGGGCGCTACGGCGGCTGGCGGCGATGCGTTCGGCGTCCTGGAGCGCGCAGCGCGTGACGGGGGAGTTCATCCTCTACCGGCGGCGGCTCAGGGCTCTTCAGCGGGCTCGCGTCCAGTGCAGTCGGCCCGTGCGGGGTGCCGTCGAGGTATCCGCCCAGATGGTCCGGCCACGACTTGGCACAGGTATCGCGTGCTGCAGGCGGCGGGGGAACCGACGTGCTGGTGACGACAACCGTGGCGAGGCAGGCTCCGGGCTCCGGGCTCCGGGCTCCGGGCCGGGGCATCACTTCAGTTCCATGAGGGTGTCGGCGCGGGTGTAATAGTCGGCCACCGGGAGACGGTTGCGGGTGATCCTGACAAACCCGGCTTCCTCGTAGAGGTGGATGGCGCGAGCCAGCTTGCTGTTCGTGCCGAGGAACAGCCGAGCCCCACCGAGTGCCTGGGCACGGTCGACCGCTGCGGCTATGAGTTGGCGGCCGATGCCGCGTCCCTGCGCGGCGGGGGCCACAGCCATCTTCGCCAGCTCGAACACGGCGTCCGGGTAGGCCAGAAGTGCGACGCACCCGACGACGGTGCCGCTGAGCTCGCGCGCCAGGAGCACGTCGCCGCCCGGGCCCACGATGCGGCCGAACGGATCTCCGAGAACCGCCCGGTCCTCTTCCTGCAGGGTGAACAGGCGCGAGATCCACTCCTCGTTCAACGCGCGGAACGCGTCGGCATCACCCTGTGAGGTGATCGAGGAGACCACGGTCGGGGCAGAGGTGTACGGCATGAGGCAGGTTTCCTTTCCGGTGCAGCTTCCCGCTAGCAGCCTCCGGCCCCACTCACTCATATGTCCAATACAAGCGTAGCCTCTATCGATAAGTTTGAAGTATGGATCAGCGAATCGAACTCCGCCATCTGCGGTACTTCCTGGCTGTGGCTGAGGAACTCCACTTCGGCCGTGCCGCCCAGCGGCTGAACATTGCTCAGCCAGCCCTGTCCCAGCAGATCAGGCAGCTCGAGAAGATTGTCGGTGTTGAGCTGTTCCGGCGGACCTCCCGAAGCGTCCGCCTCACAGAGGCAGGAGCGACGTTCCAGCCACGGGCAAGGGACCTTCTGGGCCGTCTGGCGGCCGATCTCGACGAGGCCGGCCGTGTCGGGCGCGGCGAGACCGGCCGCCTGGATGTCGCCTTCATCACCTCCGCCACCGCGATCGTCAGCGAACGGCTCCGTGAATTCTCCCGCCGCCGCCCAGACGTCCAGATCAAGCTGCACGACGGCTTCACCGTCGACGTCCTGGCGGGCCTGGAGCGGGGCACAGCCGACGTCGGGATCGTGCGGGATGCTGAGGAGCGAGACGGCATCGACCTCTCCCTGCTGACGACGGAACGGTTTGTCGCCGTCATCCCCACCGAGCACCCCGCCGCACGGGGTGACCATGTGGAAGCAACGGAGCTGGCCGCTGACCCGCTGATCCTGTTCCCACGTACAGCAGGAGCTCAAGCGTTCGACCTCAATACGCAGCCACTGCGGGATGCCGGCATCGACGTCCAGGTCGCGCAAGAGTGCTCGAACTGGCACACCATCATCATGTTCGTCGCCGCCGGCCTTGGCGTCACCATCGCCCCCTACAGCGTCACGACGCTGCTCCCCGCAGGCGCCCAACGCCTTGAACTCGACGGGCCTCCCACAGCGAGCCGGATCTTCATGGCCACCCGCCGAGGAGACAACCGTCCCCTCGTACAAGCCTTCATCGCAGCATCTGAGTCCGTGACAGGTCGTGGCCACGACCGGACGACGAGTCCACGTTGACCTGCTGAGCGAGCACCTCCAAGTGCAAGGGCCACTTGAAGGCGTAGGCACCGTGCGTAACCTCATCCGCCGCATCTGCTGCACGCACCGCTGGTACAAGAGCCCAAGCCCATGATCCTGAAACCGCGCCCATCCACGCAGCCTCTTAGCTCCCGCGACCCTCCTCAACGCGAGGCTCGAACGGTCGGTGGTCCGGGTAGGTGCTGAGCAGCGGAGTCAACCATCCGGGCCCCCTGTCGCGCTCGGTCAGACGTGTGGATCTGTCCACTGAGCCGACCGGGCTGGGCAACCAACACCGAGTCCGACGTCCGTCAAGGATCCGTGACCGCCATCCGTGGCAGCTACACGGCGACGAAGCGACGGTTGCCGTCGGCCGCGATGATCCGTCCGAAGCGCATACCGGGAAAGTGCGCGGCGACGAGTAGATCGTGGGTGTCGGCGGCCTCGTCCGCGATGCGATTACGCACAGCCGACGCGGCAGCCGGGTCGATGTCCCAGATCACCTCCCAGTCCCGCTCGCTGAACTGGACGACCGAGTGCACCACGTCGCCGAGCAGCAGGGCGCGGCGGCCGGCGGAGGAGACCACGTACACCGTCGAGCCGGGCGTGTGGCCGGGCACGTG
>NZ_JBEXPH010000398.1:0-2639 GCF_040611955.1 Streptomyces sp. NPDC006510
GGCATCGCCACCCGCTACGACAAGACCCCGGGGAGCTACCTCGCCGGACTCCACCTCCGCGCCTCCATGATCTGGATCAAGGACCTCACACGAGCGGCCCCTTGATCACAACGAATACGCACCCTAGGAGGCGAAGCCTTGCCGTCCTTGCAGACGAACAGAGTGCGAGGGAATGCACCCGCCAGCACTCCAGACCCAGCGGCGCGCAGGAAGGCACGACGTGCTCTCGACCGCCGACCCGATGGGCTGTACCGAGCGGGCTCCGCAGCGCAGTTGCTTGGCCACCCAGCGCAGAAACCTCTGGGAACACGTCGGACACGATGACTGCACCGTACGGAGCTCGGTCCGGCAGAGACCGGTTCGATCCCAAGGACGTTGTCCAGGAGCCATTGCTGCGCGGGCACCAGCTGGACCCATCCGTGCTGCTGCGCGCTCACCCACCGTCCGAGGTCTTCGCCCTGGACGATCACCTCACCGGCCGCCATGGGTACGGCCCCGCCGCCTTGGACGTGGGCCTGGGTGAGGCGGAAGCACCGTTGCCATCCCGTGTCCCAGGCCGGGCACCACCCCGGATCGATCTCCTCCAGCGCCTCACGCCGCGCCTCGGTCAGGGCGCCCGCGCTGGTCTCGACAGGGAGGCCGGCTTCCCGCCGCTGCGCGATCTGAGCCGCGATCCGGGCGGCGAATCTCTGGTTCTTGGCCCAGGCCCGACCGGATACCCGTGTTCGCCGATCGCGGCGGGCCTGAAGCCGACGGCCGCCGACCCGCCCACCGCTGTGCCGGCTGGGGAGCCGGGCTTCGCCTGCTGCGCCCCGGGAGCCCGACGCCCTGGCCTGCGGACCCGGTTCGAGGGGCGGCGGGGAGAGAATGGAGTTATGGCTGTGTGCAAGAAGTGTGGCGTGCGGAAGCGCTTTTGGTCTCGTTCCTGTTCCCGCTGCCGTTCCGGGCCGGAACGGGCGGAAGTGGCCGGGGATGCCGCCGAGCTGGCCGTGGAGACAGGACTGCTCGGGTGGATCGGGCGAGGGACCGTGGGAGTTGTGCGGCTGGTGCTGCGCGCGTTCGACTGACCGGGCTCACGCTCACTGTGGCGTGATGGTTCTGCGGTGTGTCCGGCTGTCCGCTGCTGTGCCGCCGTCGCCCCGGCTGCGCCACTGAAGCGCCGCGCTGCGCCGCTGCGCCCGGCCGTTCTGCGCACTGTGGCTCCCGTTCCGGCGTTCCGGGCCGCCCGCGACACCGAGCTGTTCGATGCCAGCTGCCGTAGCGGCCGTTTGAGCCGCGGGCCTGGCGGACAAGTTCCGGACCACCCCGCACAGCCCGGAGAGGATCAGAGCCGCCACCGAGGAGGCGTTCCACCTGCGCTTCCTCGCCCAGAGCGTTGCCGGATGTGCAGATGCCCGACAGTGGTGAACTCGCCTTGGTCAACAGGGCTGGTGGCTACGGGGCCGGGCGCGAAGAGAATGGGTTTCCGGTGCAGCGCTCGGCGGGTCAGGGGGGCAGGGGGTCAGCTCGGGCATGGAGGAGGCCGCGGTGCGCGGCCAGTTGATCGCGTCGGGGACTCGGCTGTGCCCGGCGTGGCCGCTCTCGGCCTGGTGTGCCGCGCGCGGACGCGACCGAGGAGGGCGGTGAGCGTCGGTGGTTCGAAGGTGGCTGGCCGGCCTTCGGCGAGTTCGTGGATGAGGGCGCCCAGCCCGGCGCATCCGAAGGTGCGGTGGGCGTAGTCGGTCGCGGCGAGCAGCAGGCCCTGGCAGACAACCAGGTTGGCGCTGGCCAGGGGAGTCAGAGCTGCGCGGGTGAGATCGTGGTCGTCAAGGGCGAGGCATCCGCAGTCGCAGAAGCCCATGCGCTGGACCACGGCGACGGACTCCTTTTGGGGGAGGAAGTCACCGATCGCGTCTACGGCGACGAACCCGAAGTCGATGGCGACCTGGAAGGCGTGGCGGCAGGTGTCCGGATCGGCTGCGAACTCGTCGGCCAGCGGGGCGGGGTGCTGCTGGAACTCGTCGGAGTCGGCGAGCAGGTGCCAGCCGGGTCCGGACTGCTCGCGCAGGGCTTCGCGGAGTTCGGTGTTGGTGTGCTCGTGCCACGGCCCGGTGCTGACGGCGCCTTCGGCGACCGGGGAACGCCAGTGATTCTCGCCACTTCGACGATCACCGGGAACGGACACTCGGCCGCCCCGCCGTGCACCGAGGCCTGCCCTGAGAGGCAACGGCTCATATCCGTACGACCCACCCAGCGATGCCCCAGGCCCGGCTTTCTCACCCTCCACCGACGCCGGCGCCGCGCGAAACCCTGACAGCTGACATTCGGGATGATTGGCGGCAGGCGGAGGGATGGCCGATGAAGTCGGTTCCGGACAAGGCCCCCGCCGAGTCCGCCCGCACCGGCGCACCCCGCCCATCCGCCCCCGCTCCCGGTGTGCGGTCGCTGCAGCGATTGCAAGGGGCTGCGGGTAACGCGGCGGTCTCCCGCCTGGTCGCCCAGCGCTACGCCGCCCCAGTCAAACCGACCCCCGCTCAGGCGCCGGGGTTCCGGGTGGTGAAGGCGGACGTGGCGGCCAAGAAGGTCCGCCTGGCCGCCCACGCCCCCGCCGCCACGGAGTCGAAGTCGGCACAGGACGCGGCGGTCGCGCCCCCGGACGA
>NZ_JBEXPH010000399.1:0-2634 GCF_040611955.1 Streptomyces sp. NPDC006510
GTGCGATACATCCGCCCACCCACACCACCGAACGGATCCGCCACAAACCTCGAACCCGTCAGACCAGCACGACCCACATACCCACGCGCCAGACCCACACCCGACACATACAGCTCACCCACCACACCAGGAGCCACCGGCCCCAACGACGCGTCCAGCACATACACCCGGGTGTTCCACACCGCACGGCCGATCGGCGGGGCGGACTCGCCGGTCAGCGGCTCGGTCATGGTCGTCGCGACGGTCATCTCGGTGGGCCCGTAGGCGTTGACGACCTGGCGGCCGCCCCTGGCCCAGCGCGCCACCAGTTCGGCCGAGCAGGCTTCGCCGCCCGTGACGACACAGCGCAGCGTGTCCAGACCGGCGTCCGGGATGGTGGCCAGTACCGGTGCGGCCAGCTGGATGTGGGTCACGCCGTGGGTGGCGATGGCCTCGGCCAGCTGGTCACCGACAATGTGCCGCTGCGGATCGGCGAGCACCAGCGTGGCGCCGGCCAGCAGCGCCATCACCGTGTCGGCCACCGACGGGTCGAAGGTGGTGGACACCGCCTGGAGGACCCGGCTCCCGGCGTCGATGCCGAGCCGGTCGATGTGCACCGCCGCGAGGTTCCCGATGCTGGCGTGCGTGATCAGCACGCCCTTGGGCAGTCCGGTCGAGCCGGAGGTGTAGATGACGTAGGCCGGGTGTTCCGACCGGAGCGGAGTCGTGCGCTCGGCATCGGTCGGATCGGTGGCGTCGTAGGCGGCGGCGAGCCGTTCGCCCTCGGCGACCGACAGCGCGAGGTACGGCGCGTCGCCGGCTTCGGCTGCTGCGTGGATACGCGTACCGGCATCGGAGGTGAGCACCAGTACGGGCTTCGCGTCGCTCAGCACGTAGTCGATGCGCTGCGCGGGCTGGCCGGGGTCGACCGGCAGGTAGCCGGCCCCCGCCTTGGTCACCGCCAGGAGGGCGACGAGCCATTCCACGGAGCGGGGCACTGCCACCGCGACCAGGGTTTCGGGTCCCGCCCCCTTGCCGATCAGCAGCCGTGCCAGGCGGTTCGCCCGTGCGTTGAGCTCCGCGTAGGTGAGCTGCGCGCAGGCGCGCTCCGCGCCGGTGGGCTCCTGGCCTGCGTCGACGACCGCCGTTGCGTCGGGGGTCCGGGCCGCCTGGGCCTCGAAGAGGCTCGGCAGCGTGCCCTCGGGCAGGGCGTGGTCGGTGGCGTTCCAGCGGTGCAGCACGGTGTCGCGCTCGTCCGTGGACAGCACGTCGAACGCGCCGATACGGGTGTCCGGGGCCGCCGCCGCGGAGGCCAGCCAGCGCCCGAACCGGTCCATCAGGCCGCGCACGGTGTCGTGGTCGAACCGGTCGGAGCTGTAGTGCGCCAGCCCCTGGAGTCCGCCGGGCCGGCCGTCCTCGTCCTGGCGCTCGACGAGCTCGATACCGAGGTCGAACTTGGCGTCGGCCGGGGCGGGCGGCAGCGGGGTGACATCGAGGCCGGGCAGCCGCAGCGTGCCGTCCGGCGTGTTCTGCAGGGCGAGCATCACCTGGAAGAGCGGGTGCCGGGCGAGCGAACGCGTCGGGTTGAGGACTTCCACCAGCCGCTCGAAGGGGACGTCCTGATGGGCGTACGCGGCGAGGTCGGCCTCCCGGACCCGGTCCAGGAGTTCACCGAAGGTCGGGTCGCCGGAGGTGTCGGTACGCAGCACCAGCGTGTTGACGAAGAAGCCGATCAGATCGTCGAGCGCCTCGTCGGTCCGGCCTGCGACCGGGGTGCCGAGCGGGATGTCGGTGCCCGCGCCGAGCCGGGTGAGCAGGGCCGCGAGCCCGGCCTGGAGCACCATGAAGAGGCTGACGTCGGCCTGCCTGGCCAGGGCGGCCAGTTCGCCGTGCAGTGCGGCGTCGAAGCCGAACTCCACCGAGCCGCCGCGGTAGCCGGGCAGCTGAGGGCGGGGCCGGTCGGCGGGCAGCTCGATCTCGTCGGGCAGTTCGGCCAACGCCTCGTACCAGTAGCTCAGTTGGCGGGCGATCGGGCTGTCGGGCTCGGTCTCGTCGCCGAGCACGTCGCGCTGCCACAGGGTGTAGTCCGCGTACTGCACCGGCAGCGGCTCCCACTCCGGGACACCGCCCGCCAGCCGGGCCGCGTAGGCGGCCGACAGGTCACGGGCCAGCGGGGCCAGCGACCAGCCGTCGGCCGCGATGTGATGCAGCACGACGAGCAGCACATGCTCCCGCTCACCCAGCCGCAGGAGCCGTGCCCGCAGCGGGGGGTCGATCGCGAGGTCGACGGGCAGTGCGGCGAAGTCCTGTACGGCGGAGCCGATTTCGGACTCGTCCAGGTCGACGATGCCGAGGCCGGGTACCCAGAAGTCGAGTACCTGCTGATGCGGGATGCCGTCGTCGTCGGGGAAGACGGTGCGCAGTGCCTCGTGCCGGGCCACGACGTCACCGAGGGCGAGACGCAGCGCCTCCACGTCGAGCGTCCCGGAGAGCCGGACCGCCAGGGAGACGCTGCCGCCCGCTCCTTCGAAGCGCTCCAGGAACCAGAGCCGGCGCTGACCGAAGGAGAGCGGGACGGTCTCCGGCCGGACCGCCGGAACCAGGGCCTTACGAGCGGAATCCGCACCGTCCAGCACCCGGTCCAGCGCCGCCACC
>NZ_JBEXPH010000400.1:0-2628 GCF_040611955.1 Streptomyces sp. NPDC006510
CGCGTTCACGCAGTTCATCGGGGTACTTACGGGGAGCAGCCATGATCGGCATCCTTCCGGGTCTTCGATGTCTCCATCAAACCCGGGGCGATTCATCGGGCCATCCCTGCCGGGCCCAGTGGTCGGTCATCCGGGAGACGGCGGCGAAGGCCTCCCAGTCGTGTCCGACGATCACTTCAGGGTCGTCAAGGTCAGACGGGGGTGCCGACGGGAATGCCCGCTCGTCGACCATCAGCCGAGGCGCCACGGATCTCGTCACTGCTCAAGGGCGAGATGACGACGAAACGGCACCGGCCCGCCTCTTCGGGAGCCACGCAACTGGCGCGGATGCCGTCGCGCCGAGCTCGGGGCGGAGCCGGGCGGGGTCACAGGGGCTGGGCTTCCTGGTGCGGGGCGAAGGTCAGGGTCGGGACAGCGTGTGGTCCGCACAGCGGCCGCAGCATCCCGGGGGAGAAGACCTCCTGGAGGAACATCTCCTGGATGAACTGCACCTCCGCCCGCAGCAGATGCGACACGCTCCCCGCGGTGGCGAGATCCTTGCGTCCGACCGCGACATGGATGTGCGGGGCGAGGGCGTCGTTCTCCGGGCTCCAGGCGAGGGTAGCGGAGCCGACGGCTTCCACCGTGTGCAGGACCGTCTCGTCCCATACAGGAGCTTCCGGGTCCTCCAGCGGGCCGCTCGTCCCCACCAGGCTCACCTGCCGGAACCCACCGAGGAACATCGGGATGATCGCCTGCCGGATCCCCATCTCCGCGCAGAAGCCGGTCAGCCCCGCGACAAAGTCGTCGCCGTCATCGAAGGCCAGCGCGAAGTTGCGCCCCATCGTCAGTTCTGTGTGCCGCATCAGCCACGTCCCTCCGCGGTCGTCCCGGCGGGCTCCTTCGTTGCCACGGGTGGCCCTTTTCTTCCCGCGCGGGACGCCCGGCCCAGAACCAGCGGCGTGCAACGCGCGGTATCGCCCTCGCGTTCAGTGCGCCTGCGGGTGGAGGACCGCGTACAGGGCATCCACCAGCTGCCGCTGGGTCGCCACAAGTCGTTGCTGAGTCACGAGGAGCAATTCACGGTTGGCCGGCGGCCAGGCTGGGAGATCATGGAGAACGTGGACCCAGGCCAAGTAGTGGTCGCCCGCGTCACGGGCAAACGCTACGACGGACCTAACCGGAATCTCGATCTCGTCCCGCGGGCCTTCGAGCCGTGCCAGATTGGCGTGCTGTTCCACGTCGGCGAGCGCCGCGCGAAGAGGCCCTTCTAGCTCCTCCACCGTACGGGCACGGATGGAGCCCTCCGGCGTCTTGATGAGAGCTATGAAGGCGGCAACGGCAGACAGCAAAGCGGCGTAGGTGTCCCGTCTCCCCTTCCACAGGGTGAGATCCTGCTGGCCTTCGTTGCTCGTGACCGCCGCTGTGACGGCGGCGTCGATTCCCTTTGACGCGGCCCGGGATGCCGCGACGAATGCCAGGGCTCCTACGACGAGCGCGCCAACCGTGGATATGACGCCGTTGAGAAGTGTGTACTTCCATTCATCCATGCCCAGATCATGCCGGTCCAGCGTGGGCGCGGGGTGTAGTTCAGTGAACGGTGAAGGGGACGTTCCCCGGCCTGCTCACCCGGCCCCCGATCACCCCATCCCTGCCCGCGCCACCGCCCGGGGTCGTACAGCGGCGCACACGGCACCATTTCGGCCAGGTTCCGGCGGCCGCGGTGGCGCGCCGCGGTCCGGAGAAGACCCAGGCGTTCCTGCGATGGATCGGCGATGGCCGGCACCTGACGGTCGCCCGCCGGCTCCGGTTCGCCGAGGCCCGGATGCTGGTAGAAGCGCTGCCGGGCGGGGACGTGTGGGATCCTGTCGAGTACGGGTACCGGTGCCGCACCCGATCCAGTGCCGGACTGCCGCACCTGCAGCGGACCGTGTCCTGCCCGACAAGAAATCAACTGGCATGCCCAGGAACGTAGAGCCCCGCCAACCGCACCAGGCCCGCCGTCACCGAACCGTCGTCAACCCTGCCGGGCTACCACCAAAATCCGGTCCGCTCCTCCTCGCGGCCCTTGCTGCCGGAGCCAGGTTGGGAAGGCGGTCAACGGTCAGTTCTCAAGGACGGCTACAACCTGGCCTATCAGAGCATCTGGCTTGGCCAGGCGACCGCAGCCGTCAACGTCCTCGATCACGCCCTGACACGCACACAGGACCCCACCGCCTGCTCCCTGCTCCACCTCCGCAAAGCCCGAGCGCTGGCCATGAACGGCGAAGCCCGAGCCTGCCGCCGTGCGCTCAGCGCCGCCGAACACGCCCTCAACACCGCCATAGCCGCACCACCTGCCTGGGCCTCCTGGTACGGCCACGCCGACCTCGCTGTGGACTCCGGTAGATGCCTCATCGACCTCGGCGAGACCGGGCCGGCCCTCCACCAGATCACCCAAGGCATGGCCCTGCTACCAACCGCCCGGGACAAGACCCGAGCTGTCTTTCTCACCTACCAGGCCGAAAGCCTTCTTCAACAGGGAGAGAGACTCTGCTGCCCAATTCGTTCAGGTGGAGAGTCGGTAGTTGAGTCGTTCGAGCTGGCTGTGGCGGGTGCGGTCGAGGGGGCCGGTGGTCCAGTGGGCGTCGAGTCGGATCACGTTGAGCG
>NZ_JBEXPH010000401.1:0-2599 GCF_040611955.1 Streptomyces sp. NPDC006510
ATCGGCCACCCCGCATCCCTGTGAGCGGGTCCGTTCAGTCGCCGACCACCAGGCCGTCGACGGCCACGGCCGCGGTCACGGGGCGCGCCATCACCGGCTCCGGGGCGTCCGCTTCGGCCGGCACGGCCACCTCGGCCTGCGTCTGCCGTTCCGGGAGCAGCCCGAGGACCGCCTGCCGCTGCGCCTCGCCGGTCGCCTCGTCGTACGGATCGGGCGTGGCCGGGACCTGGAGCCGGAGCACCGGGCCGGTGCCGAGCCGCGCGTACCCACGGCCGGGCGGGACATCGGGCATCGGGGTGGTGTGCGGCTCGGCACCGAGCACCGACTCCACCTGCTCGCGGGAGCATTGACCGAGCACGACTCGGGCCCGGCAGTGCGTCCGTACGGTCTCGCCGAGGGTGTCCAGGCCGTCGAACTGATCGGTCAGGACGACGGTGACGTTGGCCGCCCTGCCGTGCCGCAGCGGCACCTGGAGCAGTTCCCGCGGATCGGTCCTGCCGTCGGCGGCGGCCAGGTGGCCGAGGACGCCGGGCCGGTCCAGCAGGATCCAGAGCGGGCGTTTGGTGTCGTCGGGTGCGGGGTGGCCGGACTGCCGGGCCCGGTTCGCGGCGAGCAGCCGCCGCTCCGTCTCGTGGGCCGCCCACTCCAGGGTCGCCAGTGCGCCGGTCGGCCCGCACTCCACGGCCAGTACGCCGTCGCGCCCGGTCAGGCACGCGTACTCGCCGGTTCCGCTGCCCTCGACGATCAGGATGTCGCCGTGCTGGAGCGCCTGCAGGGCGATGGAGCGCAGCAGGGTCGTGGTGCCGCTGCCGGGCTGCCCGATCACCAGCAGATGCGGTTCGATGGAGCGGGCGCCGGTCCGCCAGACGACCGGAGGGGCGTCGCGGGTCGTGTCGCCGTCGCGCACCGGGACCGTGCGCTGCACCGCGTCGTCGTCTGTGAAGCCCAGTACGGTCTCGCCGGGCGCGGTGACGAAGCGCTGGGCGCCGATCGAGGTGGGCAGGGCGCCGAGGACGCTCATGACGAGCCGGTTGCCCTCCTCGTCCCAGGCGAAGTGGTACTCGCGGCCGCGCCCGGACTTGGCGTGCAGCAGCCGCTCGATCCGGGCACGGGAGTCGGCCTCGCTGTCGGTGAAGTAGGCGGGATACGTCACCTGGAGCCGTGTCAGCCGCCCGTCGGCGTCGAATTCGTAACCGCTGAAGGCCTTCTCCCAGTCGCCGCCGTGGGAGAACAGCGGACCGGGGTCGTCGGCCACGGAGAAGCACGGCACCAGTGCCTCGTACAGGGACCGCAGCCGCGCGGTCTCCGCCTTGTCGGGGCCGGTCCTCACCGGGGTCCGCTCCCGCCCCGTCCAGGCGGCGGCGCCCATCACCGTGACCAGGGCGATGAGGCCCCCGTACGGCATGAGCGCGAACGCGAGGACGCAGGCCGCGACGAGGAACAGCGTGGGGCCACGCTTGTCCTTGGGCGTCGCGGCCCATTTCTGCCGTCCGGCCCCGACCAGCAGCCGCAGACCACGGGTGATCGTGATCAGCGGATGGAGGACGTCCGTGGCGTTGTCGGCGGCCGTGCGCGCGAACTCGCGACTGCGAGTGATCGAGGCGCTGCCGCTGCTCAGAATGCGGGGGAGTGGTCGCCGGGCCACGTCGGTCTCCTGAAGGGGTGGGAGCGGTCGCGGAGGGTCAGAACTTGATCCCGCCCAGCAGGCCGGCGAGACTCGCGCCGCCCGCGGTGATGCTCGGTGCGATGGCGGTGCCTGCCAGATAGAAGCCGAACAGGGCAGTGACGAGGGCGTGCGACGCCTTGAGGCCGTCCTTCCGGAAGAACAGGAAGACGATGATGCCGAGGATGACAACGCCTGACATGGACAGGATCATGAGTGGTTCTCCTGGTTGGGGGGGACAGTCACCATGAGTCCTTCCAGGTTCACCGGAAGTATCTATACGATAAAAGCTGCATTCGGGTGAAAAGTCGTTATTTTCACTTGAATGGCCCCCAGGGTGGTCCCGATGGGGCGGAACACGCGATGTCGGGCACGGTTCCGCCGCGCCATTCGTGATCCTCTGCCACGGGCGGGCCGGGTCATGTGCCTGCTCGGGCAGTACCCTGTCGATTCACTCGTACGGCCCCCACGGCGTACGTCCCGGCAGGTCGACAGTGGTGAAACCGGTTAATGGAAGGCGGTCCGTCCGATGAGCGAAACCCCCGATCCCGAGGTGGTCGAGCTGGCGACGAAGGTCTTCGACCTCGCTCGCCGCGGTGAGACCGACGCGCTCGCCGCGTACGTCGACGCGGGTGTCCCCGCGAACCTCACCAACGACCGGGGCGATTCGCTGCTGATGCTCGCCGCCTACCACGGCCACGCCACCGCCGTCACGGCCCTCGTCGGCCGGGGCGCCGACCCGGACCGGGCCAACGACCGCGGGCAGACCCCGCTCGCCGGGGCCGTCTTCAAGGGCGAGGGCGCGGTGATCGAGGCGCTGCTTGCCGCGGGTGCCGATCCGGCCGCCGGAACGCCCTCCGCGCTCGACACGGCTCGCATGTTCGGCAAGGCCGACCTGCTGGAACTCTTCGGCTCCCGCTGACCGGGTACGCCGTA
>NZ_JBEXPH010000402.1:0-2591 GCF_040611955.1 Streptomyces sp. NPDC006510
GCCAGCGCCGACGGCAGCTCCGCGCGCAGCTGTCCGCCGAGCGTCGCCATGCCGGCGGCGCCGATCGCCACGGCGTCGATTCCGGAGCCGTCCTCGCCGCCACATTGCTCCAGCAACCGGCCGGCGGCGGGCAGCAGCTGTTCCAGCAGATGGCCCGCGTCGATCCCGGCCGGTCCGGTACGCACCGGACCGTCGCAGACCGTCGTCGCCACCGGGGCGGACGTGCCGACGGCGCCCAGCGCCACGCGCAGCCCCGAACCGCCCGAGTCCACGCCGAGCACATACGGCCCCGGCGCGGCCGTCGCCTCGCCCGGACACACACGAGCGCCGGTGCTTTCCGGCGATCGACTCGGTGAGTTCATGGACCGGCTCCAGGAAGGAAGGGGAATGACGGCCGCAGCCTATCCCCAGTACCGCGAGCCCCGGCCGGGGGAGTGGGAGTTCGGGGTCGGGGCGCACCGTGTACGCCGGTAGAGTGACGTTTCGTGGCACCACGACCGTTGAATGAAGTAGTCGAGCCCGGCTGGGCCGAGGCCCTCGCCCCCGTGGCCGGACGCATCGCCGCGATGGGTGATTTCCTGCGTGCGGAGGTGGCGGCGGGACGCACCTATCTGCCGGCCGGAGCGAACGTGCTGCGCGCGTTCCAGCAGCCCTTCGACGACGTACGCGTCCTGATCGTCGGTCAGGACCCCTATCCGACGCCCGGAATGGCGATGGGGCTGAGCTTCTCCGTGGCCCCCGAAGTACCTCAGGTGCCCGGAAGCCTGGAGAACATCTTCCGGGAACTGCACACGGACCTGGGGCTTCCGCGTCCGTCGAACGGCGACCTGACGCCCTGGACGCGGCAGGGCGTACTGCTGCTGAACAGGGCACTCACCACGGCGCCCCGCAAACCGGGCGCGCACCGCGGCAAGGGCTGGGAGGAAGTGACCGAACAGGCCATCCGGGCCCTGGCCGCACGCGGCAAGCCGCTGGTGTCCGTGCTGTGGGGGCGGGACGCCCGCAACCTGCGGCCGTTCCTCGACGGTTTCCCGGCGATCGAGTCCGCGCACCCCTCGCCCATGTCGGCGGACCGCGGCTTCTTCGGCTCGCGCCCCTTCAGCCGCACCAATGAACTCCTGCTGCGCCAGGGGGCCCAGGCGGTCGACTGGCGGCTGCCGTAGCGCAGCGGTCCGGGCATCACACCGGACCGCTGCGCACGCTCCGCCGGTCGCGAAGTGGCACCGGATCCCTCGCGGGGCCGGTGCCGCGTCCTCAGATCACGCGCGGGTGTCCCGGGTCACGACGCGTCGCGCACCGTGCCGGTGAACACCGGCCCCTCCAGCGGCTCCCAGGACTCGTCGTAGGTGATCATCCGCAACCGCAGGGATTCCTCCGGCTCCTTCAGCCCGTCGGTGACCGTGGGCACGGTCACCTCGGTGCTCAGCTCACCGGCGGGCACACTGACCGGCAGATACGGCGTCTCCACCACCTTGGACAGCGGCCGGGCCGGGTTCGGTGACTCCCCGAACGTGTCCCGCAGCCATGACCCGTCGATGTCCAGGGTGGACAGCTCCGCCCCCTGCTCGACCGGCAGGATGTCGAAACCGACGGAGCCCATGTCGACATCGGCGACCTCGGAGAGCGAGATCCGCCAGCGCAGGCTCTGCCCCTCGGTGACCTGGTCCGCGACCGGCTTCACCTCGACCGTGGGCATCGGATCGTCGTTCTTCACGGTCAGACCGCCGAGGTGGGAGCCGACGACCGCGCCGCGAACCGCCTTGACGGACACGCTGTGCGTGATGTCGTAGCCGAAGCGGGTGTTGCCCCGCACCTCGACCCGCACATCGTTGTCATGGCTGCCCCGACGCACCGTCACCGTCCGGTGGCCGTCCCCGTCCGTGCCCGGCTCGGTGACGAACAGCCGGACCCGGCCGCTGCCGTGCCCGGAGACCCGAACCGGAACACGGTAGGTCCGGACCCCGGAGTCACCCTCCTCGACCGTCAGACTGCCGATGTCCACTCGCGGCAGCGAGGCCGCCCGGACTGCGGGCGTACCGGGGCGCCAGCCCCATGCGTCGACCAGCCAGGCCTGCCCCGACTTGCTGCGCGGAGTCAGTTCCAGGGTCTTCACCCGCTTCAGGTCCACTTTGCTCCGCACGGCGGCCGACAGCGGTACGCGGATCTCCCGCCCCCAGTACGACGCGGTCCGGTCGCTGCCCGGCAGCCCGTCGATCCGGACCCCGCCCAATGTCGCCCGTCGGCCCCTGGTGTCGGTGAGAGCGACGTCCAGTCGGGTGCCGGTGGTGTTGGGCGGCACGATCACCCTCAGTGCCAGCGACTCGGCACCCGCCACGGAGACCGGCCGGGCGGGACGCATCTTCACCGCGGTGCCCGGCTTCGACCAGCGCATCGCGACCGCGTGGCGGCCGGGCTCCCGCGCGGTCTGCCACATGGCGAAGTGCGGGGAGACGGCGGTCCCTTCGGGCGGCAGACAGGCGCGGCCCGGATCGGGATCCACCTGCGCGCACACCCGGCCGCCGCTCACGGCCACCGAGGTGTCCGGCAGGAACGCGGGCGTCCGCTTCCCGCCGACCGCATGGGTGAGCACG
>NZ_JBEXPH010000403.1:0-2560 GCF_040611955.1 Streptomyces sp. NPDC006510
GTGCGATACATCCGCCCACCCACACCACCGAACGGATCCGCCACAAACCTCGAACCCGTCAGACCAGCACGACCCACATACCCACGCGCCAGACCGGGCCCGGCGACGTAGAGCTCTCCCGACACCCCGGGGGGCACGGGGCGCAGTCCGGCATCGAGGACGTACACCCGGGTGTTCCACACCGCACGGCCGATCGGCGGCACGGCCGGGGAGCCGGCGGCGGTGAGGGGGTCGCTCATGGTGGCGCAGACGGTGGTTTCCGTCGGGCCGTACGCGTTGATCATCCGGCGGTCGCGCGACCACCTCTCGACGAGCGCCGGGGAGCAGGCCTCGCCCGCCACGGTCAGCACCAGGCCCGGCGGCAGGCCGTCCTCGTCCAGGGCGGCGAGCGCGGCGGGCGGGATGGTCGCATGGGTGACCCGCTGCCGGACGGTCAGCTCGGTGAGGGCCGGGCCGGGCAGCAGCCGTTCGGCCGGGGCCAGCACGAGGGCCGATCCGGACAGCAGGGCCAGGCAGAGCTCGGAGAAGGCCGCGTCGAAACTGGGCGAGGCGAACTGCAGGACACGGCTGCCCTCATGGACCGCGAACCGCTCGATCTGGCTGCCCGCGAGGTTGGCCACGCCGCAGTGGGTGACCATCACGCCCTTGGGGTTCCCGGTGGAGCCGGAGGTGTAGATGACGTACGCCGGGCTGTCCACCGTCAGCGGGGCGAGCCGGTCGGCGTCGGTGGGGCTGTGGCCGGGACGGTCGGGGGCGATGTCGCCGCCGAGGACCAGGGCGGCCGTGCCCGTACCGATCTCGGACAACTTTCGGGAGGTGTCCCGGTCGACGAGCAGCAGCGCGGGGCGGGCGTCGTCGATCACATACGCGATCCGCTCGGCCGGGTACTCCGGGTCGATGGGCAGGAAGGCGCCGCCGGCCTTCGTCACCGCGAGGACCGCCACCACCTGGTCGACGGAGCGGGGCAGCAGCAGGCCGACGACGGACTCGGGGCCGATGTTCCGCGCGATGAGCAGGTGGGCGAGGTGGTTGGCCCGCTCGTCGAGTTCGGCGTAGGTGAGCTCGGTCGAGGGCCCGTCCGCCTCGTCGGACACCACGGCCGTGCTGTCCGGCGTACGGGCGGCCTGCGCCTGGAACAGCTCGGGGAAGGTGGCGAACCGTATGTCGCGGGTGGTGCTGTCCCACTCGGCCCTGAGGCGGTCGGTCTCGTCCGGCGTGATGACGCCGATCCGGCCGACGGGCCGGTCGGGCTCGGTCACGATCAGTTCGAGCAGACCGCGCAGCCGGGCGCCGAGCAGCTCGGCCTCGGCGGATGTGAACGCGTCCGGCCGGTGGTCGAAGCGCAGCTCCAGCCGGTCGCCGGGGACGACGGCCAGCGAGAGCGGATAGTGCGCGGCGTCCCGGACCCGGGCGTCGACGGCGCGGAGGCCGGTGCCGGGCAGGTCGAGAACGCCCGGGTCCAGCGGGTAGTTCTCGAAGACCAGGAGGGTGTCGAAGAGTTCACCGAGTCCGGTCGACGCGGTGATCTCGGAGAGACCGAGGTGCTGGTGCTCCATCAGGTCGGCCTGCTCGTCCTGCAGCCGCGCGAGCAGGGACGCCACCGTCTCGGCGGGGTCCAGGACGAGACGTACGGGCAGGGTGTTGCTGAACAGGCCCACCATGTCCTCGGCCCCCGGCAGATCGGCGGGCCGGCCGGACACGGTGGCGCCGAACACCACGTCGTCGCGACCGGTGAGCCGGGCGAGCAGCAGGGCCCACGAGGCCTGGAGGAGCGTGTTGACGGTGAGCCCGCGGGACCTGGCCCAGGTGTGCAGGGTGCCGGTGAGGCTCTCGGACAGCAGGACGGAGTGCCGCGCGGGCACCGTCGGCAGGTCCTCGGTGCGGGCGGGCGCGAGCAGGGTGGGCTCTTCGAGCCCGGCGAGCGCCCGGCGCCAGGCTTCGACGGCGGCCGTGCGGTCCTGCCGGGAGAGCCAGCCGAGGTGATCCCGGAACTGCGGGGGCTCGGGCAGGGCTGAGCCGTCGCCCCGGTGCGCGTACAGCTCGAAGAGTTCGCGTACGGCGATGGGGACCGACCAGCCGTCCCAGAGGAGGTGGTGGTTGGTCAGCACGAGCCGGTGGCGGCGGTCGCCGAGCCGGAGAGCGGTGAATCGCAGGAGGGGCGGGGCGGCCGGGTCGAAGCGGCGGGCCCGGTCCTCGTCGAGGATGCGGGCGGACTCCGCCTCACGGTCCGCCTCGTCGAACACGGTCAGGTCGACGTCCTGCCACGGCACGTCGGCGGAGGTGGGAATCACCTGCACCGGCCGGCCGGATTCCTGGTGGACGAAGGCGGCCCGCAGATTGGGTCGGCGGTCCAGCAGGGTCTGCGCCGCCAGGCGCATGGCTGAGCTGTCGAACTCGCCCTCCAGGTCGAAGACGAGCTGAATGGCGTAGAGGTCGGCCGCCCCGGACTCATTGCCGTAGACGGTGTGGAAGTGGAGTCCTTCCTGGAGGGGTGAGAGCGGGAGTACGTCGGTCAGCCCCGGATACACGGCCTCCAGGGACTCGATCTCGTCCTGCGTGA
>NZ_JBEXPH010000404.1:0-2515 GCF_040611955.1 Streptomyces sp. NPDC006510
GGCAGGGCCCCCGACCTGCTCGCCCTGCTCGACGACGCGCTCGACGCGGGCGCCGCCCCGGTCTCGCCCCGCCCGCCGGGGGCACCCCCCAGGCCCCGCCGCCGCGTCGCTCCCGTCGCGCGCTGGCCGTCTCCCTGGCCGCGCTGATCGTGCTGGGCGCGGCCACGGGCGGAATCCTGGCCTGGCGCAACGGCCGCGGTGCCCCCAACGAAGCCTCCCCGGGGGGAGGTTCGGCCTCGCCCGTCAAGATCGTGGCGGGCGTGGACGAGAACGGCGGCCCGGACGCCTCGGGCACGGTCCCGTACGGCCGCGACGTCCGTCCGGCGGGGTGGACGAAGTCCTGGAAGGGCAAGTTCACCGGGTCGCCCGTCGGTTGTTCCGCGGGCCGGGACGTGGTGGTCTGCCGGAAGACGGACGGTACGTACGAGGCGTTGTCGGCGGCGGACGGGCACCAGTTGTGGACGCTGGACACGGGGGAGCACTCCCGTTCGGCGGGCTGGGGGCCGCGTGGTCAGTTCTTCATGCCGGCCAGTGCCACCCGTCCCACCGTGTACGACGACACCGTGCTGCTCGCCGCGGGCGACCGGCTGCAGTCGCTGGACGCCCGCACGGGGAAGGTCCGCTGGGAGACCCGGTCCGGTGGCGCGCACAACCTGGAGAGCGCGCCGCTGGTCGTCGACGGTCTGGTCTTCGCCGCCACCACATGGTCGCCCGCGGGCGCGGAGCTCGCCGCCTACGACCTGAGGACCGGCACCGAGAAGTGGCGCAAACCGCTGGCCCCGCAGGACATCTCCGAAGCCCAGAAGGGCAACTTCTGGCCGGTCGCCACCGATGGCAAGGTGGTGTACGCGGTCGGTGAGGACGCTCCGAAGGCGTTCCGGCCGAAGGACGGCACGCTGCTCGGCACGGCCGGTGGCGAGGCCGTTCAGGCGGGCGGCGAGCGGTCGAACTCGGGGTGCGGGGACCTCCGGTTGCACGGTGGTTCCGCCTTCTGCACGGCCTACGTCACCAACGAGGACCCCTCGGGCTTCGGCAGTGACGCGATCCTGCTGCGGTTCTCGGCGGGGACGCTCAAGTCGCAGGGGCGGGTGGCGGTGGATCCGGCGCTCGTTGCCGAGGCCACACTCACCGCGCTCGACGACCGGGTGATCACATTGCGCCGGAGCAGCGACGACATACCGGATGAGCTTGTCGTGGTGAGCCGCGAGAACGGCCGGGCCCTCGGCCGGTTCCCGCTCGGCGGGAAGACGGAGCGGGGCATGAGCAACCCGGTCTCCGACGCCCTGATCGTCTCCGACACCGTGGTCTGGGCGGACAGCACGACGCTGTACACCGTCCCGATCCGCCCCGACGGCACGCTGGGCCCACCGGCCAGGACCAGGCTGCCCGGAGCCCCGGGCCCGAGCAGGACACCGACGTACGACTCCGTCACCAATGGCATCGATCTGGGGCAGGAACTGCTCGACCCGCAGGTGCTGCCGGTCGGCGGCGTCGTGCATGTCGTGTACGACGACGGCACCACGGTCTCCGTACCGCTGCCCGGATGAACGACGAACCGCTTGAGGGGACCGCGCAGTGATCGAGCCGCTTCCACCCGGCAGAGCCCGGCTGATCGGCCCGTACCAGCTTCTCGGGCTGCTGGGCGCGGGCGGCATGGGCGAGGTGTATCTCGCCCGGCCCGCCGGTGCGCCGGACCCGCTCGGCGGGCTGGTCGCGCTGAAGACCGTACGCGCCGATCTCGACCTCGACGACGGCTTCCGGATCCGCTTCCGGCGTGAGATCGACGCGGCGGGCGCCGTACGAAGTCCGCACACCGCGGCCCTCGTCGGCGGCGACGCGAACGGCCGGCTGCCCTGGCTGGCGACCGAGTACGTCCCCGGCCCCTCGCTCGCCGAGGCGGTGATCCGCGGCGGGCCGATGCCCGAGCCGGTGGTGCGCGAGATGGGCGCCGGTCTCGCCCGCGCGCTCGCCGACATGCATGCCGTACGCGTACTCCACCGCGACCTCAAGCCGGGCAATGTGCTGCTCGGCGCCGACGGGCCGAAGGTGATCGACTTCGGGATCGCCCAGGCTTTTGACGCCACCCAGCTCACCCGGACGGGTGTCGTGGTGGGCAGCCCCGGCTACATCTCGCCCGAGCACGTCAACGGCTCACGGGCGCTGGTACCGGCGTCGGACGTCTTCTGTCTCGGTGCGGTGCTCGCCTTCGCGGCGACCGGCCGGGGCCCGTTCGACGACTCCGACATGGCCGCGGTGATCTTCCGGATCGCCCACGGCGAGGCCGAACTGTCCGGCGTGCCGCCGCAGTTGCGCGCGGTGATCGAGGAGTGCCTGCGCAGCGACGCCGGGGCCCGGCCGACTCCTCAACGGCTGGCCGACATGCTGCTGCCCGAAGACCGGGCGGCCGGCTCCCCGTTCCCCTGGACGGAAGCGGTACGGGGGCAGCTCGCCGCGCACGCGGCCGGGGCGCGCGCCGTCGCGGAGGCGGCCGCAACGGCCGCTGCCGCACCGCCGG
>NZ_JBEXPH010000405.1:0-2486 GCF_040611955.1 Streptomyces sp. NPDC006510
GAATTAGGTTAGCCTTGCCTGACTTCAAGCGAGCCGCTTGTGTTCCGACACGGCCGCTGATCTCTCCCGCGAACGCCATGACCGGGCGTGCGCGTACACCGCCGCGTGCTGTGGCGTCGTATCCACCGCCGCCGACGCGCTGACCGCACTGTCGGCACCCATCCCCGCAGGAGCAACCCGATGCATCAGACCTTGTCGCCCGAACGTGTCCGTGCCGATGTCGCGGAGCTGCTCGACTGCGACCCGGCCGGGATCGCGCCCGAGGAGAACCTGGTCGACCTCGGTCTGGACTCGGTACGGATCATGGTCCTGGTCGACCGCTGGCGTGCCGCGGGGGCGACCGCGCTGGAGTTCGCCGATTTGGCCGAGCGGCCCGAACTGGGCCACTGGACGGCACTGTTGACGGATGGTGCCGCATGAGCCGGGTCGACCACCGGCACCGGCACCTGGACCGGATCGCGGAGGTCCGGGCCGGGCGCCATGCCGAGAAGGTGGGCTATCCGATCGGCATCCGGGCGATCGAGGTCGTACGCACCGCCATGGTCGGCGCCGGTCTGCTGCGGGTGACCCTGGGCGGGGCGGGCGCCGAGGGGTTCGAGGCCCACGCGCCGGACGAACACGTGAAACTGATCTTCCCGGATCCGGACGGCTCGCTGCGGCTGCCCGAGCGGAACGGGGCGATGCTGAGCTGGCCGCGGCCGGCGGTCGTCTCGCGGGAGTACACCGTGCGCCGCTACGACCCGGTCACCGGCGAGATCGACATCGACATCGCCCCGCACGACGGCGGCCTCGCATCGGACTGGGCGCATGCGGCCCGGCCGGGCGACATCATGCATGTCGCGGGGCCGCCCGGCGGGCTGATCGTCCCGCACACCTACGACCGCTACCTGCTCGCGGGTGACATCACGGCCCTGCCCGCGATCGCGCGGTGGCTGGAGGAACTGCCCAGGAGCGCGAAAGGCTGGGCGTTCGTCGAAGTCGCCGACGCGGCGGAGGAGATCGAGCTGTCCGCGCCCGAGGGTGTCGCGGTGCGATGGCTGCACCGCGGCGATCTGCCGGCGGGAACCGGCGACGCCTTGGCGCGGGCCGTGACCGCGGTGACCGTGCCCGAGGGGGAGCGGGTGTACGTGTGGGTCGCGGGCGAGGCGGGGCAGATCAAGCCGCTGCGCCGCTGGGTCCGCGACGAGCTGCGGCTGGAGAAGGCCGACCACGACATCACCGGTTACTGGAAGCGCGGCGTCGCCGACTTCGACGAGGACGACCACTGATCAACCGGCCGGACACCGGGCAGGCGTGACGCCGCCCGGTGGTTGTCCTGCCAAAAGGCCATCAACTAAGGTGAGCCTTACCTAAGTATCAAGGAGCTTCGCATGTCCATACGCAGATCGTCCGGCCTGGTCGGCGCCGTGTCGCTGGCCCTCGTCCTGGCCGGATGCGGGTCGTCGTCGGAAGGCGGGTCGGACGCCCCGGACAAGGGGAGGACCCGGGTGTTCGCCGCGGACAACGGCAGGATCACCATCCCGGCCGACCCGCAGCGTGTGGTGGCCACCGGCTATGCCGTGCCCGCCCTGATCGAGGCCGACGCACCACTGGTCGGGATCTCCTCGTGGAAGCGCGGTGAGCCGATGATGTCTGAGGAGGACCTGGCCGCGTACAAGAAGCTCCCCAAGGTGGCCGGAGAGCAGGCGGCCGAGACCAACTACGAGGCCGTCGCCGAGGCCGACCCCGACCTGATCGTCATCGGTGTCCCCGCCCCGGTGCTCGGCGACATCGACATCAAGCGGCTGGAGTCCATCGCCCCGGTCGTGGCGATCGGCCCGACCGTGCCGTCCGCGTGGCGAGAACTGTCCCACAAGCAGGCCGACGCCGCGGGCGCGCTGGAGCGGTTCGACTCCGCGAAGGACGAGTACGAGGCCAAGGCCGCCGGACTGGCCAAGAAGTACAAGGACGTGCTGCCCCGGCTCAAGCTGGGCCACGTCGGCTCGTACGGCGAGGTCGCCAAGGGCACCTTCCAGCGCGAGTTCAACGGTTCATGGGGCACCAACATCGCCGAGGACATCGGCGCGAAGTACTACGGCAAGGTCAAGGAGCCCGGCCCCGGCTCGCGCGCGGTCAGCGAATACCCGTCCATCGAGGAGCTCCCCGCCGCGTTCGGTGAGGCCGACGTCATGACGTACTCGGTCAACGCCGACGGCAGCGTCCCCGAGCCGGTCAAGTACGTCATGGACTCGAAGCTCTGGAAGAACCTGCCCGCCGTCAAGGCGGGGAAGGCCTTCCCGCTCCGCTACACCGAGGCCGCGACCTACGGGCAGGGCATGCAGACCCTGGGCGCGATCGACAAGTCGCTCGCCCCGCTGCTGAACCGGTGACCGCCGCGGGCCGTGCGTCCCGGACGGCGGGCACCGGCCGGGCCGTGCCACAACTCGGCCTGCTCATCGGCGGCCTGGTGCTGCTGGCGGCGATCGCCGTGCTCAGCATGGGCGTCG
>NZ_JBEXPH010000406.1:0-2423 GCF_040611955.1 Streptomyces sp. NPDC006510
CGCTCGCCGCCGAGCGCGCCCGGCAGACCCGGATCGCCGTGGTCGGTGCGGTCACCGAGCGCTGGGCGCCCGAGCAGGCCGGCCCCGTCCACGAGAACTGGCGGCTGGCACCGCCGATCGGGCCCGCCACCGACCTCTGGGCGCTGGGCGCGCTGCTCTACCGCGCAGTCCAGGGCCACGCCCCCTACCCCGAGGAGAACGCGGCCGAGCTCGTCCAGATGGTGTGCGGGGAGCCGCCCGCCTTCGCCGAGGAGTGCGGTCCGCTGCGCCCCGTCGTCGAGTCCCTGCTGCGCCAGGACCCCACCGAGCGGCCGGACTTCGAGGAACTGAGCGGCTGGCTGCGCTCCCTCGTGCGGTCGGCGCCCGAGCCCGAGGCCGGTCTGGACGTCGTACCCCTGCCGTCCGCCGACACCGCCCGGCTGCCCGTCGTACGCCGCAGGGGCGAGCTGGTCCGCAGACGACGCGGCAGGAGCGCGGCCCACGGCCGTCACCGCCACACCAAGGACAAGCCCGACCGGCATGACAGGCCCAGGGCGGAGAAGGCCCCCCGGCCCTCCCCGGCCCCCCGGCCGCCGCGTGAGCCCAAGGGTCCCAAGGCGCTGCGCACCCCGCCCCGCCCCCGTGACGGCGAGCGGCGGGCGCCGCAGCGGCTCGGGCGGCTGCTCCTGGTGCTGATCCTGCTGGCCCTCGTCGCGGCCATCGCGTACGCCGTGATGTTCATGCCCAAGGCGGGCAGCGAATCGGGCACCCGCTCCACGGGCCCCGCGTCCTCGACGTCCGGTTCACCGGAGCCCGGCAGCGGCGGGTCCGACGGCGGCGGGTCCGGCGACCCGACGCGGTCCCCCGGTGCGCAGCAGCCGCAGACCAGCCGGTCCGCCGTCGCCCTCGCCCCCGGCTACACCCTGCGCAAGGACCAGGAGGGCTTCGAGGTCGGCGTGCTCAAGGGCTGGCAGCGCAGCCCCGCCACCGCGGACCGTCAGATCCGCTACGGCAGCGACGGCTTCAGCCTGCTGATCGTCCCGGGCCGCGACACCGTCAAGGCCAACGGCGACGACCCGCTGGCGTACCAGGCCGACAAGGAACCGGAGTTGCAGCCGTTCCGCAACTCCAGCTGGTCGGGGTCGAGCGGGCTGCGCCGGATCGACGTCGGGCGACAGGCCATGGCGGAGGGCCAGTTCACCTGGCAGGACGCATCGGGACGCGAGGTGTACGCCCGCAACCTCGTGATGGTCGTGGCCGGCCGCTACCACATCATCCAGGTCATCGGCCCGGAGAACCGGCGCGACAAGGTATCGGACATCTACGAACAAGCCATCGCCTCCTACCGCGTGACGCCCTGAACCCTCTCCGTACGACACCCGGCCGGTGACGGAGCGACAAGCATCACAGTGCGGTCTCGTGGGCGGTGCGAGGTTCCGTGGCCGTGCCTCCCCTCCGTAATCTGGCACCGAGGAACGGGGCGGGGAAACGTGGATCGATCACAGGGAACGGACGCGGGACTGGTGCTGGCCGGAAGGTACCGGCTGGGCGAAGTCCTCGGGCGCGGCGGCATGGGCAAGGTCTGGCGCGCCCACGACGAGGTGCTGCACCGCACGGTCGCGGTCAAGGAGTTGACCGCCGGTCTGTACGTCGCCGAGGCCGACCGGATCGTGCTGCACGCCCGCACACAGAAGGAGGCCCGCGCGGCCGCCCGGATCACGCATCCGGGCGTGGTCACCGTGCACGACGTGATCGAGTACGACAACCGGCCCTGGATCGTCATGCAGTACGTCGACGGCCCGTCCCTCGCCGACGCGGCGAAGGAGTCCGGTGAGATCGAGCCGCGCGAGGCCGCCAGGATCGGCCTCCACGTGCTGAGCGCCCTGCGCGCCGCGCACGGGGCGGGGGTCCTGCACCGGGACGTGAAGCCCGGCAACGTGCTCCTCGCCAAGGACGGCCAGGTACTGCTCACCGACTTCGGGATCGCCGCCATCGAGGGTGACTCGACCATCACCAGGACCGGTGAACTGGTCGGCTCCATCGACTACCTGGCGCCCGAGCGGGTACGCGGCGGTGACCCCGGACCGGCGTCCGACCTGTGGTCGCTCGGCGCCACGCTCTACACCGCGGTCGAGGGACGCTCGCCGTTCCGCCGCACGTCCCCGATCTCCACCATGCAGGCCGTCGTCGCCGAGGAACCCCCGCCGCCCGGACGGGCGGGCCCGCTGGCCCCCGTGATCACCGCGCTGCTCCGCAAGGAGCCGGACGAGCGTCCGTCGGCCGCGGAGACGGAACGGATGCTGCTGGACGCCATGGAGGGCCGCAAGCCCGTGGCCGCCCAGGCGTTCGTACCGACGCAGAGCGTCCCCGACGAGGTCCTGCGCTCGCTGGGCCCGGACGGCCCGTCCGGGCCCGGAACCACGCGGCTGCCCCAGCCGGCGGCC
>NZ_JBEXPH010000407.1:0-2404 GCF_040611955.1 Streptomyces sp. NPDC006510
GCGAGTACTACCCCGCAGCTCTGGACGCCTTCGCCGCCTGGACCAACGGACTCTGCCGACCCGAGGCCCGCGAGCTCCTCAAACTCGCCCCCACCCCCACCGGGGCCGCCCGCTTGACCCGCCCGCAGATCACGGCGGCCCTCAAGCGGGCCGGCCGCAAGCGCGGCACCGCCGCTGACACCGAACGGCTCCGCGACGCCCTGCACGCCGACTGGGCCCACCACCCGCCCTTGGTCGAGGACGCCCTGGGCAAGCAGATGCTCGCCCTCCTCTGCCAGCTGGAAGCGGCCTGCACCACCGCCGACGACCTGGCCCAGGCGGTGGAAGAGGCTTTCCCTCAGCACCCGGACGCTGAGGTGATCCTCAGCTTCCCCGGACTCGGCCTCCAGCTCGGCGCCCGGGTGCTGGCCGAGATCGGTGACGATCACACCCGGTTCGCTGACGCCCGCGGTCTCAAGGCCTACGCCGGCTCCTCGCCCATCACGAGGGCCTCCGGGAAGAAGTCCAGCATCACCCGCCGCCGAGTGAAGAACGACCGGCTCAACCACGCCGGCTACCTCTGGGCCTTCGCAGCCCTGACCGCCTCGCCCGGAGCCAGAGCCCACTACCGCCGCCGACGCGACGAACGCGGCGACTGGCACGCCTCTGCTCTGCGCAACCTGTTCAATCGACTGGTCGGACAGCTCTACCACTGCATCCAGGTCCACGAACCGTTCGACGAAGCGCTGGCCTTTCCGGCCCCGGCTGAAGTCCCGACAGTCACGGCAACGGCCGCATGGACCACCACCGCGCAACGGACAGAGCAGTCCGACCTACTCAGGAATGACCAGCCCGCGTTCACGCAGCTGCGGCAGGCACGTCTTCAGGCATGCCTCTACCGACACGGCATCCGTCCGGACCAGGAGATCCTCGTGAAACAGGTTCCCGCTTGCGACGAATGTCCATGGCTTCCTGCCCTCACGCATGCGCTCGGCATCGGCTTTGAACAGCACCGTGACCCCCTGCTCGGCCAGCGCTTCCATGACCCGCACCACATCCACCGAGACTCCCCCTTGCGCTGCTAATCGAACAGTCAGCAAAGCTACACAGGCACTGCGGCCGCCCACTTGACGGCTTGGGACCGTGAGGCGTCTGATGCGGCACTAGGATCACGGCATGCCCTTCCGACCCGCGCTGCTGGACCGTTTGGAGCGCGCCGTCCGGCGCTACGGCGCCGGGACACCGACCGACCGGGCGGAACTCGCGTCCGCGATCTCCCCTCTCGGGGTCGGTCTCGACCCGGACTACGCCGAGTTCGTCGAGCGTTTCGGAGGTTGCTATGTCGGCGTCCCGGTGTACGGACTGCGGAACTCGGACCTGCTGGAGCGCGTGAGCGTCGTAGACCTCACCCTGCGCTTCCGCCGCGACGGGTGGCCCGGCACCGACCGGGGACTGGTCGTGTCCTTCGACCTCGCAGGCAACCCCCTCGTGCTCACCCCTGGTGGTCCCGTGACGGGCTACGACCACGACGCAGGGCGTGCGTGTGAGCTCGCCCCGGGATTCGCGGCGCTGCTCGACCAGCACGCCGAGGACTGAACGGCCTCCGCCTGCCGACCCGGGGCGGCACCGGGACGGTCGCGAGCTTCGAACCCGTGCATCGCGCACGCGCAGACTGCCAACTGCCCCGGTCCGCCGCCGGCGCCGTGAACCGGCTCAGCCGCGAGTCTTCATCACCAAGGAGACAGGCACCGCCACCATCCCGCAGATGGCCAGGAACCCGCCGACGAAACGCAGGAAGCCCTCGTGCACGGCACGGGCTTTGGTCTGCTGTCGCGGGTTTCGCTCCAGGCCGTTCACGATGAGGGTGTGAATCCCGGCAGCTCCTCTTTTCGTGGCAAAGGCTCCCCCACGAAGATCACCACCAGTCCCCAGATCAAAAGGAACACACCGCCCGCAGCGGGGTCTTTCTGACCGGCGAGAAGCAGCATGCCCGAATCCTTCACCGCCAGGGCCACAGGGGTCAACGCACTGACGAGACGAGCACCCGGACCCTGCCATGAGGCCACAACCCCTCGAACGCAGAGGAACAACCGAGGGCGGGGGCAGCGCGCTGGTAAGCGAGCAGGTGCAGGGCGGCCCGGCGTGCCGCCGTTACGGCTGGGCGTGCGGATTCTTCGTACTGCGATCCGGGCGGCAGCAGGACCGGGACCGGACCCTGTCAGAAAGTTGATGGAGGCCATGGCCCCGTTCGTCGACGGGGCGTCCCCAC
This sequence comes from Streptomyces sp. NPDC006510, assembly GCF_040611955.1. NCBI lineage: Bacteria > Bacillati > Actinomycetota > Actinomycetes > Kitasatosporales > Streptomycetaceae > Streptomyces > Streptomyces sp. NPDC006510. Next base: position 2,249 of record NZ_JBEXPH010000407.1, read on the forward strand.
CGACTCCTACCGTCCCGCCAGCACCCGGGCGCGCGGAAGAACCCGTCAAGGCCAGCTGACATTAACCTCGATCTTGCATGACGGTCCGTCGGTTCTTCCGTCGGGCCGTTTCGCTGTTGCGGGTTGGTCGTGGGAATGCTGGTGGCCCGGCTGTCG
>NZ_JBEXPH010000408.1:0-2358 GCF_040611955.1 Streptomyces sp. NPDC006510
ATCCGCATACCTCACACACCACGGAATACAGCCATTACGGCGAACGCGTCAGGGACTTCGAGAAGGTTCACCCCAACGGGCCGAAGTCAGTAACGGCCCGCCTCGGTGGCCGCCGCCTTGCAGGCGGCGGCCACCGACCGCTCAGCTCGTCAAAGTGCCCTGGTGGAAGTACATGCGCCAGCCCACTTTCGTCAGACGCCACTTCGTCAGAAGCCACACGGAGCTCCGCCATGCTCGGCGCCGGACGTACGGGAGTTGAGGGCCGATGACGGGGGCCGGAGGGCTACCGGCCGGACTCAGGGGCGGCGGTCCGAGAGGGGCGTGGGGTGCAGGGGTGCGCCGGGTACGGGATGCGCCGGGTGCGAGGGACCGGCTCCCGGGTTCCGCTCATCGCCGAAGTCTCCGTTCGAGCGCCCATCCGACGGGCCTCCCGAACATCCACATCGCGCTCTCCAGGGCCGATGTGCCCCGGTGCACCGAGTCCACGACAGCTTCCCGGAGCATGTCGTGCTCCTCGGCGCCCACGCGGGCCAGCAGGCTGAGTGCGGTACCGAGCCGTACGCCGGCAGCGGGATCGGCCAGCCCGAGCCTCAGCCACTCCGCGACGGACGGCCTCATCGCCTCATCGCTGCGGGGCCCGATCCCTAGATTGGCCACCGCTTCGATGACATCGATCCTCAGCGGCTCCTCGCCCACCTGGCCATAGAGCTCCTGAAGTACGGGAACCAGGGCCTTTCCCTGGTCGACCGCCCCGCCCAGAAGAAGAGCACAGGCCCCCCGGAGCCTGATGTCTCCGGCCAGACGTGCCAGTGTCAAAACCCGGGGCAGCGCATCCTCGTAACTGGCGGAAACGGACTCCTCCCAGGCGACCTTCTCGTCATACACATATCTTCTTTCGGCGTCGTCCTCATCCCGCACTCTGCGCCAGGTCCACACCGCGGATCGATAAGATTCTCCCAGGTACCGCATCAGATCGGCCTGAATCACGGTGCTTTCTTTCAGAGCCAGTTCGAGCATCAAGGGAATACATTCGGGCGAATCCTTCTCGAAGACGAGACCCTGCGGGGTGAGCGCCACCTCAAGCCCCTCCAGCGCCTTCCAAGCGCCTTCCTCATCCGACCCGCTCAACCCATCGATCAGTAGCCTGAGTTCGGCCTTCATTCTCGCCCTCCTGCACGCACGAATAGGCAATCATCAGTTCGTCGTGGTCACCTTGAGACCCTGCAGCATGGGGTCACAACTCGGACAGGCCGGATACGCCTTCCCATACCAGCCCCTGTCCCCCTGCTCGTACCTGTCGGCGTGTACCATCTCTATGCCAGTGTTCTCGACGGGCAACTCGTTGGTCTTTTCCCGGTACTCCGCCCGGTACGCCTGGCTGATGCAGTGAACTTCGGCGCACCCCAGGGCATGACCGGGCGAATGAGTACGTATGTCCTTCACCGCGCGTGAGTCGAGATCACTGGCAGACCGGCCGGAACTCCACCCCTCGTACTCCCGCGAGTCGACTTTGAGGATGGCGACACAGTTCTTGCCCTTGTGTTTGTCCGCCAGCTTGCGCAGCCTCTCCGAACTCACCCGGTCCCTCGCCTTGGGTCGCTTCACCGGCTCACGGGAACCCACCCCCTGCTCCTCCAGCTCAGGCTCGATGTCGCTCCTGTCGAACCTCTCGCCGTACTCCTCACAGAGATCGGCGAATTCCCTCATCCCTCTCGCCGCCGCATCACCACGGGCATTGATCACGCTCAGCGCCTTCGCCTGGATCTCTGAAAGCAGAGCGATCTGCGCCGAGTCGGTGGCCACCTCCATGGTCTTGTAGACCTTGTCAAGGACTTCCTTGGGATTCAGCGAGGCCATCATCAGCCGGCGGGAGGGCGTGAGCGTCAGCCGATGGGATTCGCCCTGCATCGTGAAGTCGACCTTGACCGGCTTGCGTTGCTGCCCCTCTCCCTTTTTCGGGCGGCCGGGTGCGTTCTTGTCATCGTGTGATGAGGGTTTCGTCGTCGCGTCGACGTGCTTCTTCTTGAGCTTGTTCCAGAGAGCTTTGCCCTTCTTGGTGATGAAGTCGATGATTTTGTCGATGGCGCGGTTGACGGGTTTGGATACGGCGTGGAAGACGGATTTGACTTTGTTGGCGAGGCTGCCGATACCCAACAGTGAAGCCAGGAAGCCGATCAGGAGCGGGATGCTGGTGGCGAGGGCGGCTTCTACCAGCTTGGGGACGCCTGCGGCGCCGCCGTTGGCTATGGCTATGACCGCGTCCAGGACGGCGTTGACGAAGTCCACGATCTGGGCGCCCTGGGTCACGATGAACGTGACGATGTCGATGATTCCCTTGACCGCGCGGACGAAGGCGGA
>NZ_JBEXPH010000409.1:0-2350 GCF_040611955.1 Streptomyces sp. NPDC006510
GCCCACGCGGGAGGGGATGAGGCGTAACCTGCGCTGCACCGCCCTGGTGCGTTCCAGCACGTCGTCGACCAGTTCGAAGGGAAGGATCTGCGTGAGCTCCCCCAGATGTCCGGGCGCGAAGACGCCCGAGGCGACGGTGATGCTGTGCGTCACCGTCGTGGTGGCAGACTGGTCGGGCAACGGGACCTCCGCTCGGAGTAGTGAAGACCTTGGTCGGCTTCACCTCTGTAGCAGAGGTCCCGTTCTTCGCGGTCGCCTTGGACCGGAAACTGATCAACTTGACGTGATGCGCAATGACTTAACTCCGCGGCATTGTTTGTACAGGCCGATCGTGCTCTCCATCAGAGCATTGTCGTAGGCGTCACCGACCGATCCGATCGAGGCGGCGATGCCGACGGCGTCCAGATGCTCGGCAAGCCGGAAACTCGTATATTGCGATCCGGCATCCGCGTGGTGGATCAACTCGCCTGGCCGCACCGGATGTTGGTCTCGGTCACGTTGCCACACGGCCATCTCCGGGGCGTCCAGGACGAAGACCGGGCAGGGTGTCAGGCCAGACGTGTGGCCTTCAGTCCGTCGAGCGGATACTCGGGCGGGAGCTTGGCGGGGTCTCCCGGCACAGTGATCTGTACGGCGATGGGCCGAGAGTTCCCCGCTTCCAGCAGCTGATCTGTTTGGGAGTCGATGTACACCTTGCCGTCCTCATGCGTGACGTCAACACCGGACGCCTCGACCTTCGTCCCGTGAGCCGTTCGCAGGTCGAACGAAATCCGGAACCTGCGTGTCTCCTTTCCCTCGCCGCCCGCCTTGCCGACGGCGGTGACGGTCAGCGCGAAGCTGTACACCTTGCCCTGCGGATCGTAGCTTTGCCAGGAACTGTTGGACTTCTTCGTCACGGCGATCTCGTCGTAGCTGGGCGGGATCGGCATCGGGGTGATGCGCCCGGCTCCGTTCACGACCTCCAGGCCGTCGACGGGGATCTTCCCGTTCCCGATCCGCTCGGCGTGGTCGGGAATGGTGCTGCCACTCAGGTCGAGGTGGTTGACGTTGCCTGCCGAGTCAACGGCGTAGAAGTGGCCGGCGGAGTCGAAGAACGTGGCCGAGTACGACTTCCGGGAATCACTGGACCTGCTGGCCTCGGCGGGGAGGAAGACCCTACTCCTGAGTACGGTCTTCATGGGGTTCTTCCGCAGATCCACATGAAGCAGGTCGCCGTTGTCGCCCTCGACCGAGATCAGCCGGCCGTCCTTCGGATGGTGGGCGAAGTCGTCCCACCGCCCGGAACCCGGACAGTGTCCGGCGGTCGCCGTCCGGGTCACCACATCGATCGTGTAGCTGGGTACATCGGGACCGCTCGCGACGAGCAGCTTTTTCCCGTCGACGTCCATGTCGCCGTCGTACCATTTCTGGCCGCTCGGCAGCCCATCGACGACCGCGTCCGAGACCTTGCCGGTCTCCACGTCAATGGTGACCAGCCGGTTGTCGCTGACGGCGAAGAGCAGTGGTTCCTTGTCATCGCCCCGATACTGCGCGCCCATGGCGGTGTAACCGGCCTCGTACGCCGGCACTTTCTCGACCACACGGGTGTCCCCGTCGATCGGGTCGAAGCGGTAGACCCGCGTGTTCGTCCTACCTACCGCCAGATAGACCTTACGGTGAGCCATGGCGCGATTCCTTTCGGTAATGCACTGGGTGCCGCCCCAGAATCGGGTCGCTGCACATTTCTCCGCAAGGTCACGAACTGGTCGACCGACGACAAAAGGTCAATCCTGATTGCCGCGCGCCCTTCCGGCGCGCCTGGTTGACGCCTGGGAGCGGATGGTCGGTGCATGCTCGTGCCGCTTCACGGCGTTTGGTACTGGTTCCGAGCCCTCAAAGGGCCCGTTGTTTGTTCTCGATGAGCGGCTCACCGGCCCCATCGGCATCGCCTTCGACGACATCACCCTCAAGTAACCCCCTCGACCCCACCACGCCGGTCGCGCCACCTCCAGCCGGCCGACGCACCCGTGACAACACGACACGACCGCCCAGCAGGAACGGGAGCCGGCCGAGGCACTGCATCGGCCGGTACACCCTGACCTGCCGCCGCCGCGCAGGCAGACGAGCCTCTACCAGCGCATGCCGAGGGCATCGAGGTCCGCCCGGCGCTGCTCGGCGAGCTTCCCGGCCCGTTTGCGCACATTGTCGAGCCACACCGAGCTTGACCACCACGGGCCCGTCAGCACCTTCCTGACGGCCTGTTGTGACGGAGTTTTAGAAGCCGTATCTCAACCGATCATGGAACGTGCGGGTCGAACAGGTTTCCCGCCGGGGTGATCTTCCCGTTGTGCGCGCATGAAGACAGGGCCTC
>NZ_JBEXPH010000410.1:0-2310 GCF_040611955.1 Streptomyces sp. NPDC006510
GGGCGCGGAGCGCCGTCCGCTCCCCGGAGTGACGTTTCGGCCGTTGACCGGCTGCCTCAGCTCTTCTCGCGCACCTCGGCGGGGGTCGGGGCCGTACCGCCGAGATGGGCGGGCACCCACCAGGTGTCGCTCGCGTCCTTCGGGCGCACGGGGTAGGCGCGCTGGGCCGCCTCCAGGAGCTCCTGGACCCGCTCCCGCAGCCTCCGGGTGATCGCGCCCGCGTACTGGTCGGTGGGCGCCTCCACGGGCTCGCCGACCCGGATCGTCACCGGCACGTGGTTGCGCTTCAAATTGCGCGGCCGGCCCTTGGTCCACAGCCGCTGTGTCCCCCACAGCGCCATCGGGATCAGCGGTACGCCGGCCTCCTGGGCCAGCCGGGCGGCGCCCGACTTGAAGCTCTTCAGCGTGAACGACTCCGAGATGGTGGCCTCGGGAAACACGCCGACGATCTCGCCCGAGCGCAGCGAGGCGAGTGCGTGCGCATACGCGTCCTCGCCCTGCTTGCGGTCGACGGGGATGTGCTTCATGCCGCGCATCAGAGGTCCCGAGACCTTGTGCCGGAAGACCGATTCCTTCGCCATGAAGCGGACCAGCCGCTTCTGCGGCAGCGCCGCGAGCCCGGTGAAGATGAAGTCCAGATAGCTGATGTGGTTGCTTACCAGTACCGCGCCACCGGTCTTCGGGATGTGCTCGGAACCCTGAGTGTCGATCTTCAGGTCCAGCGCCTTGAAAAATGTACGAGCGGCGCCGACGACCGGCCGATAGACGAGTTCTGCCATCTGGGGAAGACCCTTCTTCAGCGCCTGAGGAGGGTTCTCCCGGCGGAAGTTACGCAGCCGTAGGTTTGCGGCATTGCGCCGATCGTGCCCCATGCGCGACGCGGTGGCCAGTCTCCGAGGGCTCGGGGCGCGAGATTCTCGTCACGTGGGACCTCCGGGAATGTCTCGCGGGCCCGTGGTGCTGACCTCTTGCGACGAGCTCTGACAGGAGGCCGAGGGTGGACGGGCAGACGTGTGGAGGGTCGCTGGACGCGGCCCGGCTCGGCGCCGAACTGGGGGAGCGGGCCACGCTGGTGCAGTTCTCCAGCGCGTTCTGCCAGCCCTGCCGGGCGACCCGCCGCACCCTCACCGAGGTGGCGCGCATGGTGGACGGCGTGGCCCATGTCGAGATCGACGCCGAGGCGCATCTCACGCTTGTGCGGGAGCTGGAGATCAGCCGGACGCCGACCGTGCTGGTCCTGGACGCGGCCGGCCGGATCGTCCGCCGGGCCGTCGGGCAGCCGCGCACCGTCGACGTGGTCGCCGCGCTGGGGCAGGCGATGTGACGGACCGTGACGCATCTCCCACATTGCGGGACGCTCTTGACTGCACCCACCACGCATCGTCAGTCTGACGCTATGCCGCCGGAACTCCTTCTCTACGGCCGGGTCCATGTGGATCTCGCCCGCAACGCGAGTGCGCGCTGTCCGGGTGCCCGAGCAACCACGGCCCCGTAAGCCTCTTCCGCAGAAGGACATGTCCATGACGGCTTCACCCGAGCTCGGTACCCCCCGCCAGGCTTCCCCCGAACTGCTCCGCTCGGTCTTCCGGCAGCATGCCGCCGGTGTGGCGGTGATCACCGCCGCAGGAGACCGGCCGGTCGGCTTCACCGCCACCTCCCTCAACTCCGTCGCCGCCGAACCGCCGCTGATCTCCTTCGGGGTCGGCACCTCGTCCTCCAGCTGGCCGGTCCTGGCCGAGGCCGAGCACATCGGCGTCCACATACTCGGCGAGCACCAGCAGGAGCTGGCCGCCACTTTCGCCCGCAGCGGCGCCGACCGGTTCGGCCCGTCCACCTTTTGGCGCAGTGGGCCCGAAGGAGTGCCGCTGCTCGACGGCGTACTGGCGTGGCTGGTGTGCCGCGTGGTCGCCCGTGTCCCGGCGGGGGACCACCGCATCGTGATCGCGCAGGCCGTGGTCGGCGATCCGGCCGGCGGCGGCCGGCCGCTGGTCTATCACCAGGGTCGTTTCAACGCTCTGCGAGACTGACTCCACCCGGGCGGCACATGGGCGCCGTACGTTGGGCAGATCACAGTTCCAAGCGCTTGCTCATAAGTGGGCCACTGGGTGTACTGGCTAGTAATATTTCCGGTCGGGGCGTCGGTCGCCCCGACCGGAATCCGCCCCATCAGGCGCCTATGCTGCCTGCTACAAGGCAGCCCGGAAATGACGATGCAGTAGGAGAGCCGGCGTGAGCTTGAGGATCGTTGTCTGTGTGAAGTACGTGCCCGACGCCACCGGTGACCGGCATTTCGCCGATGATCTGACGGTG
>NZ_JBEXPH010000411.1:0-2301 GCF_040611955.1 Streptomyces sp. NPDC006510
TCCACCACTGCCGTCGCCACCGCACGCACCGAGCTGGTGTGGCCGGTGAGGGGTTCGCCGACGGGCCGGCCGGTGGTCAGGTCCCACACCCGCACTTCTCCGTCGTGGCTGCCGGTGACGGCGACCGGGCGGCCGTCCACCACTGCCGTCGCCACCGCACGCACCGAGCTGGTGTGGCCGGTGAGGGGTTCGCCGACGGGCCGGCCGGTGGTCAGGTCCCACACCCGCACCGTCTTGTCGTCGCTGCCGGTGACGGCGACGGGGCGGCCGTCCACCACCCCCGTCGCCACCGCACGCACCGAGTCGGTGTGGCCGACGAGTGCCTGCCGGAGGCGGTGGTCGACCATGCCGCCAGTGGCCCACTCCACCCCCCACCCCACACCGGTTCCGCCGCTCACCGGCACTGCGGTGATCCGCGCCGCTAGTTCCCGGTCCCCGTACCGGGCGGCGTCCAACGCCAGCAACTGCCGCCGCACCCCAGGCGTCGTTCCCCGGTGCACATGCGCCGACGCCCGATACACCGCCGCCGCCAACCGCGCCCCCGGACCCAGCCCCGAATCCAGCAACCCCCACACATGATCCGGATCACCGTTCACCAGCAACCCCGGATCCGACCACCACGCACCCGCCCCGGACAGAGCCGTTGCCGAACCACCCTCACGCGCACCGTTACTCATAACCGGGACTGTAGACGCCCCCACCGACACCCACCGGCCCCGGTAAACCCCACGTGGAAAATCCGTAACCCGTTACGTACATCTACTGATAACCACGGCCCCGAAACCGCCACACACCCACAGCACTCACCGCCGGCAGCAGCCGGCCAGCCGCACCACGACCCGACCAGGACCCCCAAGCCCGGCCTGCCCCCGCAGGTTCCTGCCTTCCCGACCGTGCCGCATCCCAGGATGTGGAACCGTGTGGAACCGCCCGGGGCGCATACGGACCCCGGCGCCGTCGATTCGCACGCAGGGCCACGAGCAGGACCAGGACGAACCGCCCCGGGCCAGCCCTACGGGTGCGGGGAAGGCCAGTGCCGGTGCTGTCTGCCGGTGGGTGGTCAGGTCCCATACGCGTACTGTTCCGTCGTCGCTGCCACTGACAGCGACGGGGCGGCCGTCCGTCACGGCTGTCGCGACCGTGGTGACCGGTCGGGTGCGGCCGGACAGCAGGGGACCGATACGGCGGCCCGTGGCGGGGCCGGTCAACCGCAGCCACCGGCCCACCGCGACCACGATCACCTGCCACCGCCGGTGTGCAGTCATCGGCGGCGCTGCGGTCGTTCGTCCCAGCGGTGGGTTGTCCATGCCCGGCGGATCACGCTGCGGACGGTGATGACGGTGTCGGCGAGGTCGAAGAACGCGTCGATGACGACGGCCCGGCGCTCGTAGCAGCGGGCGAGGCGCTGGAAGGCGTTCTGCCAGGCGTGGGTGCGCTCCACGTGCCACCTCCGACTGGCCTGGACCGGCGCCTTCTCGCCCTTGTGTGCGATCCGGCCGTGCAGGCCGCGTTCGGCAAGCAGGGCGCGGGTCTTGTCGGAGTCGTAGCCGGCATCCAGGTGGACGGTCACGTCGTCGGGCAGCGGCCCGAGGCCCTCCAGGAGGTCCAGTGTCGGGGCGAGCAGCGGGGAGTCGTGGCGGTTGGCTCCGGCCAGGACGCGGCCCAGGGGAATGCCGTATCCGTCGGTCATGCCGGAGCGTTTCAGGCCCTGTTTGCCGCGGTCGACCGGGGAACGCCCGGCCGCCTCGCCGCCTCCGGGGGCCTTGGTGACGGAGCCGTCCACGGCGATCTGGTCGAGGACGAGGCCGACGATCCGGTCGTAGCACTCCAGGGCGATCCTCTTGAACTCGGCGAAGACGCCCAGTCGTATCCACTCGTCACGACGGCTGCGGATCGTGCTCGCCGAGCAGGTCGTGTCGGCGATCACCTCGTAGGAACAGCCGAACCGCAGCAGTTGCAGCATCTTGTCGAAGACGATCCGGTCACTGATGCGCCGACGGTGGCAGCCCAGCGGATGGTCGGGATGGTAGACCGGCCGCACGGGCAGCAGGACCGCGAACTGGTCCCAGAGCGGTTCGGTGAGCCACGACGGCAGCACAGGCACAGGTCTCCTCAGTAATCACAGAGCGTCGCAACCCCATGATCACCGGGACTTGCGCCCGTTCTGCTCCCGGTGTCCCCAACCGCGCCTATCCGCGTGGCCTCTTAGCCTCGCGCTTTCGCGAGTGTGAGTGTCCGAGGCTTGATCAAATAAGCGAGGAGTGCCTCTGACCTGGGACGATGGGACTTGTCTAGGGTCCA
>NZ_JBEXPH010000412.1:0-2277 GCF_040611955.1 Streptomyces sp. NPDC006510
GCTGGATCGGCGGCAGTTGGGACGGATCGACCCGCTCGCGCGGCGGCGCCGGCGGGGGGGCGCCCCCGCCCCCCCCCCCCCGCACCCCCCACGGGGGCCGGCGGCCCCCCCCCCCCCGCCCCCGCCCCACCCCGCCGGCAACGAGGTACCCCACCACATGACCACCGCCGCCCCACGCCCCACCGACCACCGCGGCCGCCTGCGCGACACGAAGGCCGCCCCCTACTGGCTCGACCGGCCCGAGCACCCCGCACCACTGCCCCGGCTGACCGCCGACACCACCTGCGACCTCGCCGTCGTCGGCGGCGGCTACACCGGGCTGTGGACCGCGCTGCTCGCCAAGCGCGCCCACCCCGAACGCGATGTCCTCGTTCTCGAACAGAACACCTGCGGCCACGCGGCCAGCGGCCGCAACGGCGGCTTCTGCTCGCCCAGCATCACCCACGGCCTCGCCAACGGAGCCGAACGCTGGCCCGCCGAGGCCCGGTTGCTGCACCGCCTGGGCATGGAGAACTTCGACGCCTTCGAACGCGACCTGGACACCCACGGCATCGACTGCGGATTCGTCCGCAGCGGCAAGGTCACCGTGGCCGCCACCCCCTGGCAGGCGGCAGGGCTCGGTGACGCCCACACCCTCGCCCACCGGTACGGCGAACAGACCAGGCTGCTGGACCGCGAAGAGCTGCGGTCCTACGTCGACTCCCCGATCTGGACCGCCGGTCTCTGGTCCCCCGACTACGCACTCCTCGACCCCGCCAGGCTCGTCTGGGGACTGCGCGCCGCCTGCCTGGACCTCGGAGTCCGCATCGCCGAACACACCGAGGTCACCGCGCTGTCCACCCGTCATGCGGGCCGGATCCGGCTCGCGACCCCGTACGCGGCGGTCGGCGCCCGGCAGGTCGCCCTGGCCACCAACGTCTACCGGCCCCTGCTCAAGCGCCTCTCGCTCAGCATGATCCCCGTCTACGACTACGCCCTGACCACCGAGCCCCTGAGCCCCGACCAACTGGCCGCCATCGGCTGGAGCGGCGACCACGGCATCACCGACGCGGGCAACCAGTTCCACTATCTCCGCAAGACCGACGACAACCGCATCCTCTTCGGTGGCTACGACGCCATCTACCACTACGGCAACCGGGTCGACGAGCACCTCACCCAGCGCCCGGCCACCTTCGACGCCCTCGCCGCCCAGTTCGCCGAAGCCTTTCCCGCCCTCGCCGACGTCCGCTTCTCGCACTCCTGGGGCGGAGTCATCGACTCCACCACCCGCTTCTGCATGTTCGCCGGAACCGCCGCGCACGGCCGGATCTCGTACGCCCTCGGCTTCACCGGACTCGGTGTCGGCGCCACCCGCTTCGGCGCCCAGGTCATGCTGGACCTGCTGTCCGGCCGGCAAACCGAGCGGCTGCGGCCCGCGATGATCCGCCGCCCGCCGGTCCCCTTCCCCCCGGAGCCGGTCCGCTATCTGGGCGTCGAGGCCACCCGGTGGTCCATGGCCCGCGAGGACACCCACGGCCACCGCAACCTGTGGCTGCGCACCCTGGACCGGCTCGGCCTCGGCTTCGATTCCTGAGCCGGGCAGGATAGGCGCGTACGACCGAAGATCCAGGCCCGCACACCGTGGTGGGCCGTACATGAGAGCCGGAGCAACAGCATGAGCACGCTGGGTGGCAGCCCGCTGGACGACACCGACCGCCAGATCATCGCCGCACTCCAGGCGGACGGCCGCCGCCCGTACAGCCAGATCGCCGAGGAACTGGACATTCCGGCCTCCTCCGTGCGCTACCGCGTACAGCGCATGGAGGAGAACGGCACCCTCCAGATCGTCGGCATCGCCAACCCGCTGACCATCGGCTTCGACAGGTTCGCCATGGTCGGCATCCGGGTCGCGCCGGGCACCGCCCCGGAGGTCTGCCGACGGCTGCGGGAGCTGCCCGAGACCTCCTACGTCATCATGACGGCGGGCAACTACGACGTGATGGCGGAGGTGATCTGCCGGGACACCGACCACTTCACCGACCTGATGAACCGCAGGCTGCACCTGATCGACGGGATCGTCTCCACCGACTCGTTCTTCGTGCTGGAGGTGCACAAGCTGGCGTACGGCTGGGGCGTCGGCGAGGTGGACACCTCACTGCTCGACGCCCCGCAGCCGCCGCTCGGCGCGGGTCTCGACCAGCGGCCCTGAGCCGCGGCGCGGGCATCGGTCCGCGAATCCCGTCCGCTGATCCCGTCCGCCCGGTCTAACGCGCCGCGGGCCCGGGTGGCGAGCGCGGC
>NZ_JBEXPH010000413.1:0-2191 GCF_040611955.1 Streptomyces sp. NPDC006510
GGAGTCGAGCAGGGCGAGGAGTTCGCCGTCCCGGCCGCTGTGCAGACAGATCACACCGCGCAGCGCCGGCCGGGCGCCGGGGAACTTGGCGTTGACCTTGACGGTGTACGCGTCGATACCCGGCAGCAGGCCGGGGATGAGCGCCGTCGCCGTACCGGGGAACGGCAGATCCGTGCGCACGCGCTGCCCGGCGATCGTGGAGGATCCGGCGTCGCGGAACCCCTCGGACAGGGCTTTCAGGGCGGACTCCGGGTCGAGGACGGCCAGAAGATCGCTGCGGGTCAGGAGTCGAGTCACCCGCCCATTGTCCAGTGCGGCCGATCGGTGGCGGCGCGGCCCCTGGAGAGCGCGTGGTGACACGGAGATCCGGTCAGGCGTCCCCGTACGCCTCGCCGCCCAGCTCCAGCCCGGCCTCGCCCGCCGTGGCATCGGCCAGCCAGCCACGGAAGGACTCGACGTCGGCGTCCGGCAGCCCGATCTCAATGATGACGGCCTCCGCGTAGCGGACCTCGCGCACGGTACGGCCGGTGGCCCGGAGGTCGTTCTCCAGCTTGCCGGCGCGCTGGTGGCCGACGGTGATCGTGGCGAGGCGGAAGCGCCGGCGGGTGATGGTGCCGAGCTCGTCGAGGGCCTCGCCGACCACTCCCCCGTAGGCCCTGATCAGTCCGCCGGCGCCGAGCTTGACGCCGCCGTAGTAGCGGGTGACGACGGCGACGACGTAGCGCATCTCACGGCGCGTCAGCATCTGCAGCATGGGTACGCCCGCGGTGCCCCCGGGTTCCCCGTCGTCGCTCGCCTTCTGCACGGAGGCGTCGGCGCCGATCACATAGGCGAAGCAGTTGTGGGTGGCGGTCGGGTGTTCCCTGCGGATGCGTGCGACGAAGTCCTGCGCCTCCAACTCGGTGGCGGCGGGGGCGAGCGCGCAGATGAAGCGCGATCGGTTGATCTCGGTCTCGTGCACGCCTGCTCGGGCGACTGTCCGGTACTGCTCCTGCATCCGGCCACCCTATGCCCCGTACGGGAATGGTCCGGGGCCGCCGTCCGTTGAGCGGATCATGTACGCAGACGAAGAGACGATCCGCAGGATTCTCCGGAACAGCGGCGACACATGGGCCGTGGTGGGCCTGTCCGGCAACCGGTCGCGCGCGGCCTACGGCGTCGCCGAGGTGCTCCAGCGCTTCGGCAAGCGGGTGGTCCCGGTGCATCCGAAGGCGGAGCGGGTGCACGGCGAGGACGGCTACGCCTCGCTGGCCGACATACCGTTCCCGGTCGATGTGGTGGACGTCTTCGTCAACAGCGAGCTGGCGGGCGCGGTGGCCGACGAGGCGGTCGCGGCGGGCGCCAGGGCCGTCTGGTTCCAGCTCGGCGTGGTCGACGAGGAGGCGTACGGCCGCACGCGTGCGGCGGGGCTCGACATGGTCATGGACCGGTGCCCCGCCATCGAGATTCCCGCCCTGGACCGCTGAACCGCACCTGCGTCCCTGAGGGCTGTCCCGTAATCCCGAGCGGGCGTGCGACGACAGCTATTTCCCCAAGCTCTTGGCTGCGCTTGAGCAGGGGAGGCCCCACTCCTCGCCGCGTTTGTCGGAACGCCCGAATACATCCAGTATTCGGGCGTCCCTCCGCCTTGCGATGCACCGCATCCGACGCCGCACACCCGCCAGGGAGCACGGGACAGCCCTCAGGCCGGATGTGCGTGGTGTCTCACCCGGCGTCCGGCTGGGACAATGGCCCGCTGTGACCACTTCTTCTGCGCCGACCGTCACCCACAGCCGGAGCGGGCTGGCCGGGCAGCTCTCCGGGCTCGGCGTGGAGCGGAACGGTGTCCTGCTGGTGCACGCCTCGATGCGCGCGGTGGGCCCGGTGAGCGGTGGGGTCCGTGCGATGGTCGGCGCGTTGCGGGACGCCCTGGGGCACGGCACGCTCGTCGTCCCCTCCTTCACGCCGGAGAACTCCGATACCTCTCCGCACTACCTCGACCGGGTGCGTGGCCTCACCGACCGGGCCCGGGAGGCCGTGCGGGCGAGCATGCCGCCCTTCGATCCGGCGACCTCGGCCGCGCCGTCGATGGGCCGTCTCGCGGAGGCCGTGCGGCTCTCTGCCGCAGCCGTACGTACGTGACGATGAACGTCCCCATGAAGGACATCCCCGTCAGCACGGCGGTGATTCTTCGCGGCACGTCGGAGGCGGC
>NZ_JBEXPH010000414.1:0-2182 GCF_040611955.1 Streptomyces sp. NPDC006510
CATCGCGGCCAGCCTCTCGATGCGGCGGTTCTTGGCGCGCACCGCCCCGGGCAGATGAACGGCGCCGGAGACCGCCCACGGCCCGCCGAAGCCGAGGACGTTTTCCAGGAGCCATTGCTGCGCGGGCAGCAACTGCTCCCACCCGTCCCGTTGGGCGGTGACCCACCGTCCGAGGTCCACGCCCTGGACGATCAACTCCCCGGCCGCCGACGGTACGGCCCCGCCGCCCTGGACGCGGGCCTGGGTGAGGCGGAAGCACCGCTGTCACCTCGCATCCCGGGCCGGGCGCCATCCCGGATCGATCTCGCCCAGCGCCTTGCGCCGCGCCTCGGTCAGGGCGCCCGCGCCGGTTTCGATGGGTAAGCGGGCTGAACGGTGTGTCCTGTCGCAGTGATTCCTGATGCCGTGTGTCAAGCCGCGAGAGCGGTGGGAGGCATTGGCTCGTAGTACGTTCACATGCGGTCAGGCTCGGCGTTTCCACGACGGGTCGCGGCCCGCCAGTCCCAGAGCGCGGTCAAACAGCGGCGCAGTCGTAGGCACGCTGACTTCAGGGCCGAACACCCCGTACTTCCTGGCCATCTCGGCCTTGCCGGCGATGTCCTCGTACAGCGCCGCCGCGAGTTCCTCGTCCACGTTCAGCTTCTGCCCGGTCGCCACCGCCAGGTCCCAGCCGTGCAGCAGCCACTCGCCCAGCACGATCCCACCGATGAAGCGGGCCGGCATCCGCCCGCTCCCAGTCAGCGCCGTCTCGCCGACCCATGCCTGTGGATCGCTCCAGACGGCGGCGGTCGCCGCCGACCGGGCGGCATACATCTCGGCCCAATCCGGCTCCGCGGTGAAGTCATGTCCCTCCGCCACCTCATCCGGCCGGGCCTGTGGAGGCTGCTTCAGTCCCGCGGCGTGCCCCCGCACGCTGGTCCAGAAGATCAGGTGATTCAGGAGTGCCCCGACGTTCAGCTCCGGGCAGGGCGTGCTTGCGCCGAAATCGTCCGGCTCGATTCCGCGCACGATGTCCACCGCCGCTTCCGAGGCCCGGGCCATCACAGATCTCGTCTCCATGCCATCCCTTCCCCACTTGCCATCAGGCATAGTAGACAGGAGGACGATGACGGGTATTGAACAAACGCGACAGCGGGCCATCCTCGACCCGCACACCGCGGCTGAGCGGTTCCGGCTCGACCACGAGCCGGCTCCGGCGGATCTGACCCCATTCGTGGACGGTTACTGGATCCTCCACTGGGACCTGACCGAACCACACCGGCAGCAAGTCCTCACCCACCCGGTGGTCCACCTCACCTTCACCACCGGCGGTCAGGCCCAGATCACAGGCATCGTCAGCGACACGTTCACCCGAGAGATCTCCGGCACCGGCCGGGTACTTGGCCTGCGATTCCGGCCCGGCGGCTTCCGCCCGTTCCTCACCGCCCCGGTGTCCACCCTTACCGACCGAGTCCTGGACATCGAAGAGATCTTCGGCCCGGCGGCACGGGCAGCAGCAGACACCATCATCGCCGAACCCTGCGTGCCCACCGCGCTCGAACTGGCAGCCGCGCTCGTGCGTGGCTGCCGGCCCACTCCTGACCCTGCCATCGACAAGGCCGCCAGGCTGGTCGAAACGATCAGCGCCGACCCCTCTGTTCTACGGGTGTCCCAGCTCGCCGCGATCGCCGACATGAGCGCGCGCCAGCTGCAGCGAATGTTCGCCGAGTACGTCGGCATCGGACCCAAGTGGGTGATCCGGCGAGTCCGCATTCAGGAAGCCGCCGCACGCGCGGCCATGGGTCCGGAGGACTGGTCTGCTCTCGCCGCCGAACTCGGCTACGCCGACCAAGCACACTTCACCCGAGACTTCACCGCATGCATAGGCACCTCCCCTGCGCAGTACGCGAGTTCGGCGCGACGCCGGAACGACTTCGGGCCGACGCGGCATGAGTAATCTCCAACGGTCGACAAGTCTTGGCAATTAAGGCCTGTTCGGGCGATCGTGGGGGAGCGTGGACCCGCGGCGCGAGGGGTGTCGTGATCACTCAGGCGTCCGGCGTGGGTCCGACGCGCAGGGAAGGACCATGAAGCTCTACCTCGCCGTACCTGTTGTTCTGCTGGCGTTGCTCATCGCCGCCTCCGGCGTAGCGGCGGTTTCCCGTGGCTGGGTGCTGCCCATGAACCGGCGACCGGTCCGCCA
>NZ_JBEXPH010000415.1:0-2162 GCF_040611955.1 Streptomyces sp. NPDC006510
CCGACGCGGTGGCCGCCGGGATCCGTGAACTGCGGGGCGGGCGGCGCCTGGTGCTGATCGGGGTCAGCCTCGGCGCCCTGCTGGCCTACGAGACCTGCCGTCGGCTGCTCGACGCCGGGGTACCCGTCGCGCGGCTGTGCGCGGTGGCCGCACAGTGCCCCGCCGACTTCCACGGCCGCGGCGAGGACGTGACCGTCGAGGACGCGCGTGCCTTCGTCGCCGGGACCGGACTGACCGACCCGGAGCTGCTGGCGGACCCCGAGTTCGAGGAAGTGCTGCTGCCTCCCGTCATCGCCGATCTGCGGCTGGCCGCCGGGTACGACGGGCGTCAAGGAGCCGTTCCACAGGTCGAGTTGCGTGCGGTGTGGGCCACCGACGACCCGCACGTGCCCGAGGTCACCGTGCGCCGCTGGGTCGAGTGGACCCGGGGCGAATGCACCCTGATGTCCGTCGAGGGCGGTCACTACGCGCACCAGGAGAATCCGGCCGCGGTCATCGCCGCCTGCCTCGACGGCCTCCCCGGAACCCGGCCGTCACGGCGCTCCGTGCTCGGCGCCGGGGCGACGGCGGTCGCGTCCACGGTGCTGGGCCTCGGCGCGGTCGCGTCGGCATCCCCGGCGGCGCGGGCCGCCGGAGCGACGGGGACGGGCAGTGTCTCCTTCGACGGCGACCCCACCGACCCCGTGGGCCTGGCCGTCGCCATGATCCGCCAGAACACCAGCAACCCCGGCGACGGCGCGGTCACCCTGCCGCTCGCCCGGATGCTCCAGGACATCTTCCGCGCCGCCGGCGTCAGCACCGAGATCGTGCCCACACCGAAGGACGGCAACGTCCACTTCTTCGCCCGCATCCCCGCGGGCGGACCGGCCACGAAGAAGCCCCTCGTCCTGCTCGGCCACTCCGACGTGGTGCCCGCCATCGGCGACACGTGGGAGACGGACCCCTTCGCCGGAGAGATCAAGGACGGCAAGCTGTACGGCCGCGGCTCGCTGGACATGAAGGGCGTCAACGCCGCCTTCGTCGCCGCCCTGCTGCGCCATGTCCGAGAGGGAGCGGCCTTCGACCGCGACATCGTCTTCTGGTCCGACTGCGACGAGGAACAGGGCCCCTACGGCGTGCGCTGGTTCCTCACCGAGCACCCCGGCAAGGTGACGGCGGGCGCGGTCGTCACCGAGGGCGGCTGGGTACTCAACCAGCGCGACGGCAGCTCGCCCATGATCGCCTCGCTCACCTGCAACGACAAGCGCTCCCTGCTGTTGCGCCTGGAGACCGCCTCGTATGCCACCCACACGTCCAAGCCGTTCACCGGACAGGCGGTGATCCGGCTGGGCGAGGTGCTCGACCAGCTCGGGCAGTGGCGTGCCCACATCCGCCCGAACGCACTGTCCCGGCGGTACTTCGCCGAACTGGCCGAGGCCACCACCGACCGGCCGTTCGCCGAGGCGCTGCGGGAGCTGCTCGCCGCCCGCACGGACCAGCAGCGGGACAGGGCGGGGGAGGCGGTGGTGCGGCTCAGCGAGACCCCGGAGCTGCACAATGCGATGCTGCGGACCACTCTCGCCTTCACCGCCGCCCGGTCCGGCTACTACCCGAGCATCGTGCCGGGCACGGCGACCGCGGACTTCCGGGCCGCGTTCCTGCCGGGCGCCGAGGACCCGGGACGCACCGTCGCCGAACTGCGCTCGCTGATCGGCAACCGGGCGAAGCTGAGTGTGGTCGGCAACCCCGGTGAGAGCGAGGAGCAGGCCCTGGACCGGCTGCGCGGCTATCTGGCCACGCCCGACTCCGACTACGACACGGACGTCTTCCGCGCCTGGCAGAGCGCCGTACGCCGGACCCACCCCGGAGTACGGGCCACCGCCTGCCAGTTCGAGGCGGTCACCAGCGCGGTGCCGTTCCGGGAACAGAACGTACCGGTGTACGGCATGTACCCGTTCACCGTGAACCGGGACATGCTCAAGCGGATGCACGGCACCGACGAACACATCGGCGTCGAAGCACTGCGGCAGGGCACCGAGACCGTCTACCAGCTCCTGGCCGGACTGCGTACGGGGACCTGAGCCCCCGACGGTCCGTGCGGGTGTGCCCGGCCGGGCACACCCGCACGGATACCACAAACCACGCGGACCCACTAGAGGGGGCGTTGAAACCCCCCCATACCA
>NZ_JBEXPH010000416.1:0-2129 GCF_040611955.1 Streptomyces sp. NPDC006510
GCCCAGATCCAGGACGCGTGGACGGCGCGGCAACAGGCCGGTGAGTGCCAGCAGCCGCCGGGTGGTGGCATCGGAGCCGGGGCTCTGCCGGGGCAGGCCGTGGTGCAGGGAGAAGAACGCCTCGGTACGGACGGCGTGATCGTTGTCGGTCAACGTGGGAACCCTTGGGTACGAGGGCTCCGGCCAACGAGTCGACCCGGTGCGAGCCGGGGTGCTAGCCGGGAACCCGGGAGCTGGGGAAGGACCGGATATTGCGCCGGGCAGGCGCCTTCACGACGGTCATCAACCTCAGCTCCTCTCTCGCACATGGGGAGGCCGAACGCCTCTGCGATTACCCTACACGGCCCCTCCGAACGGGGACTTCAGTGGCAGAGCCTGGCCTCGTGCTCGGCATGGCCGCTCGGCTCCAGCTGGAAGGTGCAGTGCTCCACGTCGAAGTGGACACCCAGACAGCCCTGGAGTTCGTGGAGGAGCTTCTCGTGCCCGATCGAGTCCAGCATGTCCTGGTGCACCACCACATGGGCGGAGAGCACCGGCAGTCCCGAGGTGATCGTCCAGGCGTGCAGGTCGTGGACGTCCAGCACTCCGGGCAGGGCGGTGATGTGGGCCCGTACCTCACCCATGTCCACCCCCTTGGGCGCCGACTCCAGCAGCACGTTGAGGGTCTCTCTGAGCAGCTTCACGGTACGGGGGACGATCATCAGGCCGATGACCAGCGAGGCGATCGGGTCGGCGGCCTGCCAGCCGGTGGCCAGGATGATTCCCGCCGAGATCAGCACCGCGAACGAGCCGAGCGTGTCCGCGAGCACCTCCAGATAGGCGCCGCGCACATTGAGGCTGTCCTTCTGCCCGCGCATCAGCAGCGACAGCGAGACCATGTTGGCGACCATGCCGACCAGGGCGAAGGTGATCGTCAGCCCGCCCCTGGTCTCGGCCGGGGTGATGAACCGCTCGACGGCCTCGAAGAGCAGGAAGCCGCCCACGCCGAGCAGCAGCAGACAGTTGGCCAGCGCGGCGAGGATCTCGGCGCGGGCGTAGCCGAAGGTGCGGTTCAGCCCGGCCGGCCGGTTGGCGAAGTGGATCGCCAGCAGTGCCATCCCCAGGCCGAGGGCGTCGGTCGCCATGTGGGCCGCGTCGGCGATCAGCGCGAGCGAGTCGGCGAGCACCCCGCCGACGATCTCCACGAGCATCACGGTGAGCGTGATGCAGAGCGCGATCCGCAGCCGTCCCCGGTACGCGGCGGCTGCCGTGCCGGTGGGCGGCGGCCCGCCGTGTGTGTGCCCGTGGTCGTGCCCTGCCCCCATGGCGAACGCCTCCCGGTCGTCTCGCGGTCCCGGACGCGATCGGCCCGGGCACTGCCAGTGAACTACGGGTGGGGGGTATCCGGCAACACGGTACTGAACACCGTTGTCATATGCTCTGACCTGCGGAAATGCTTACAGGTCAGGGAGGTGGCACGATCATTGGCGGACCGGAGCCGGGGTGCCCCGGGGTGGCCCGGACGCCGGCCCTGCCCTCGCGTTTTGTCAGGCGAGGCGGCGATCGACGATGATGATCGCGGACGGCGTCGCATGATGCCGGTCCACCCCGAACAGAGCGCAAACGGTCAGTGAACTCGCGCTTCCGTTCATCCGATAGCCTCTGCCGACGTGCCGCCGGCCCGCATCCGGGCCGCACTGTCGCGCGCCGACCCCGTCAGCACCAAGGAGTGAGTTCGTCTGTCGACCGCCATCCTCACCGGTGCACCGGTACCCGGATCGTCGCTCGCGGACGATCTGCGGTCACTGGGCTTCGACGTACAGGTCGCCGCCGATGTGACCGAGGCCGCACGGCTGCTCTCGGCCGTCCCCGCCGACCGCCGCGTCGCACTGGTCGACCCCCGTTTCGTCGGCCATGTCCATGCCCTCCGGCTCGGACTGACCGACCCGCGCTTCCCCGCCGCCACCGTGCCCGGCGCGCTCACCGCGCAGCCGGAGGCGCGCCCCGCGCTCGTCCGGGCCCTGGACACCACGGCCGAGGCCGTTGGCGCCGGCGTCCCCGACGACGACGAGCGGCACCCGGGGGTGCTGTTGCACTCGGACGCCTTCGGTGTGCGGCCCGAACCGGAGGAGAGGGCCCGTGAACTGGCC
>NZ_JBEXPH010000417.1:0-2121 GCF_040611955.1 Streptomyces sp. NPDC006510
CACCAACCGCTCACCCACCAACTCCACCGAACCCGCGTCATACAAATCCGTCGCATACTCGATCGTGATGTCCAACCCACCCGGCCGACCATCACAGTTACGACGCTCCGCGAACGAGAACGTCAGATCGAACTTGGCGATCTCCACCTTCGAGAACTCGTACTCCGCTTCCAGCCCCGGAAGTTCGGGGGCATCGGCGGACATGTCGCCGACGGTGAGCATGACCTGGAAGAGGGGGTGCCGGGCGGTGGTGCGCTCGGGGTTCAGTACCTCTACGAGCCGGTCGAAGGGCAGGTCCTGGTGGCTCCAGGCGGCGAGGTCGGTCTCCCGGACCCGGGTCAGCAGCTCACGGAAGCTCGGATCGCCGCTGGTGTCGGTGCGCAGGACGAGGGTGTTGACGAAGAAGCCGACCAGGTCGTCCAGGGCCGGGTCGGTGCGCCCCGCGACGGGTGAACCGAGCGGAATGTCGTGCCCGGCACCGGAACGCGACAGCAGCGTCGACACCGCGGCCTGGGCCACCATGAACAGGGTGGAGCCGGTGTCCTGGGCCAGCGAGGTGAGCGAGTCGTGCAGGTCGGCCGGGCAGTGCACGGTGTGCGTGGTGCCCCGGTTGGACGCGGTGGCCGGCCTGGGCCGGTCGGCCGGGAGCGTCGCCTCCTCCGGGAGATCCGCCAGCGCATCGCGCCAGTAGTCGAGTTGGCGTTCCTCGTCGCTACCCAGGAGCCGTTGTTGCCAGAGGGAGTAGTCGGCGTACTGGACCGGCAGCGGCTCCCACGCGGGGGCGGTGCCCTCGGTGCGGGCCTCGTAGGCGGTGGCCAGGTCGCGGAAGAGTGGTCCGTTGGACCAGCCGTCGGAGGCGATGTGGTGGATGACCACCAGCAGGATGTGTTCCTGCTCGCCGACCGAGAGCAGATGCGTGCGGACCGGCGGCTGGACGGCCAGGTCGAAGGTGGCCGAGGAGAGGTCGGCCAGTCGTGCGGTGAGTTCCTCCTCGGTGGTGGTGATCAGGGGGAGGTCGATGGGGCTCGGGGGCAGGATGTGCTGGTGGGGGGTGCCCTCGTGGGTGGGGAAGACGGTCCGCAGGCCCTCGTGACGGGTGGTGAGGTCGGTGAGGGCGGACTGGAGTGCCTGGTGGTCGAGTCGGCCCTTGAGCCGCAGGGCGAGCGGGATGTTGTAGGTGGCGGACGGGCCCTCCATCTGGTCGAGGAACCACAGCCGCTGCTGCGCGGAGGAGAGCGGGACGATCTCCGGCCGCTCCCCGGCCATCAGTGCCGGCCGGGGCAGCTCGCCGCTGCCTGCGCTGACGCACTCGGAGAGGGCGAGCACCGTCGGGTTCCGGAACAGGTCCTTCACCCCGAGCTGGACCCCGAACGCCCGCCGGATGCGGCTGATCAGGCGGGTGCCCAGCACCGAGTGGCCGCCCCGGTGGAAGAAGTGATCGTCGATGGTGACCGACGGCAGTCCGAGAACGGCCGCGAAGAGGCCGCAGAGCACCTCTTCCTGCGGTGTGCGCGGGGCGCGCCCGTTGGTGGCGTGGGACACCTGGGGTGCGGGCAGGGCACGTCGGTCGACCTTGCCGTTGGTGGTGAGGGGGATCTCGTCCAGGACGACGAAGGCGGACGGGACCATGTACTCGGGCAGGGCGTCCGAGACATGACCGCGCAGCTCGGCCACATCGATCCGGGTGCCCTCGGCTGCGACGAGGTAGGCGACGAGCCGCTTGTCGCCGGGCCGGTCCTCCCGGACCACGACCGTCGCCTGACCCACACCCGCACGGGCGGTCAACGCGCTCTCGACCTCGCCGAGTTCGATGCGGAAGCCGCGGAGCTTGACCTGCTGATCGGCGCGGCCGAGGTATTCGAGCGAGCCTTCGAGGTTCCAGCGGACCAGGTCACCCGTGCGGTACATCCGCGCGCCGCCCCGACCGTACGGGTCCGCGACAAAGCGTTCCGCCGTCATGTCCGGCCGGCCGAGGTAGCCACGGGCGAGACCTGCACCGGCGATGTACAGCTCGCCGGGGGTGCCGGGCGGCACCAGCCGCAGCCCCTCGTCCAGAACGTAGACCCGGTGGTTGTCCAGGGGCTCACCGATCGGGATCGCACCCGCGTAGTCCAACGGACG
>NZ_JBEXPH010000418.1:0-2119 GCF_040611955.1 Streptomyces sp. NPDC006510
CAGTACCGGCCCGACACCCTCGACGGCTTCATAGCCGGCACCGGCCTGGCCGTCGACACCCCAACGTCACCCTAGCCAGCCGAAGTCAGTAACGCGGCGCCCGCGGCATAGACGTCGCTCGTCTCCCGCCCGCCCGTCGTCAGCATGCTCGAAGCCAAGGCGGGACCAGACGAGATGCGTCTGCCCCGGCCGCCCCGACGGCGAGATCTGGGCAGTCGGGCGGGGCTATGTGCCTGATCCGAGGCGGCTGAAGGACGAACGCAACGCAAGCGGGGTGGCCCAACCGACGCGTCCCGGCACACTATTCGAGTGACCTTTCGATTGATGCCCGGCACCGGGCTCGTCCTCCCAGCGAACGCAGGCGTCCTGCGATTCGGCATGACCGAGCGTGCGGCGCAGTGGACGGCGTCAACTCTGGCGGACATCCGCGCCGGTGGGTGGATGTGCGGAGCGCACTGGACCTTCTTCTTCGTTCACTGCGACATCCTGGTCACGGCCTATGCCTGCACGGCTTGTGCCGATCAGATCATGGGGCACTTGATCGTCGAGCGGACCGAGCGCGTCCCGGACCGGGCCGCCGACGTTCCGGTCGCCTTCGGCGACTTCGACCTCTTCGGCTACCCCATCCATGAACTGACCGAGGTCCTCGACCCGTCGGACCGCAAACTCCTACTGTCCGCAGACGTCAATCCTCGGAGCACGCACTACCTGTCCGCCGTACGCCTCGACGCCTGTGAAAGCGACCGCCGCTAGGTCGTCAGCTCGGGCTCTGGGTCCGGCGACGGCGCACGATGAAGAGCATGCCCGCGCCCGTGGCCACCGCTGCGGCAGCCGCGCCCGTGATCGGCAGCGTCGAGGAGCCGGTTTCTGCCAGGGTGCCGCCGTTCGTCGTGGTCCCGTCGTCGCCGGCCGTCGACGACCCGCCGGCCGAGCCGGCCGAGCCGGCCGAGCCGCCCGAGACATTGGCCGAGCCGCCCGTCGAGCCAGTCGGCTCCCCACCCGTGACGTCCAGCGTGATGTCGGCCTTGTCGTTGGCCTTGTTGGGGTCGAATGGCCGTGCCTCGGTACTCAGGGCCACCTGCCCCTTGGCGTTCGCCACCCGCTTGTCGATCTTCAGCTCGAAGGTGTAGGTCTCTTGGCTGCCCTCGTTCAGCGACCGCATGCCGCAGACGTACGCCTTACCCTTGGCCTGGCAGAACTGGCCGCGCTTGACGACCGACGTTCCGGCGGGAGGCGTGATCATGACGCTGACGGACCGTTCCCCCTGTTTGGTCAGGATCCAGGCGGGCCCGGCGTTGGTGAACTTCACCTTCATCTTCACCGTGTCACCGACGCTTCCCTTCAGCGCGGCACCCGTCACCTGGTAGTCGGCCGTGTTGACGGAGCTGACGGGCACATTGACAACTCGTGCGGTCCCCTCGCTCCCGGCCTGTCCCTCGACCAGTTTCACCGCCGGCGCGGTTCCCGCCACCGGCTGGGTGCCGTTCTCGTCCGCTCCGGGATCGACGTCCCAGACATTCACTCGCAGCTCGTCGTTGAGCGCGCGGTCCAGTGCCTCGACGCGGAGAGGCCTCTCGGGCGTGTAGACGGTGCCCGGCTCCACCACTTGGTCGAACGCACACACCGCGATCCATCTCTCGGGCATCTCGTCGTAGGACCGGACCTGCTGTGTCCGGCAGTTGGAGGGAACCTCCGCGAAGTCGAGTCCTCGGGTGACGCCGTAGGAGACCCACACCTTCTCGGCCCCCCTGGTGCCCTTGTTCGCCACGGTAGCCGACAGATCGAAGCTGCTCCCAGGTTTCACCCCATTGACCGGCTCGATGCCTCCAATGACCAACTCGGGTGCGGTTTCATCGCCGAAGGCGGCAGGAGCCGCAGCCAGTGCGATCAGGCCGGCAGCGCTGAGGGTGGCAGCAACGGCACGGGAGGCGCGACGGTTGTGCGGGGGAATCGGCATTGGAGAGATCCTCTGCAGGGACGCGGGAAAACGGGCGGTGCCTTCCAGGAGAAAAGTTTCCGGTCACTAGCCTCGATCTTGCATGACGGTCCGTCGGTTCTTCCGTCGGGCCGTTTCGCTGTTGCGGGTTGGTCGTGGGAATGCTGGTGGCCCGGCTGTCGC
>NZ_JBEXPH010000419.1:0-2104 GCF_040611955.1 Streptomyces sp. NPDC006510
CGACGGCACGCCCGCACTGCCCGACCTGCTCACGCTCATAGCGGAGCACTACGGGGTCAAGGCACCCAGGACACGGGTCCCGGTGTCCCTGCTCAAGCGGCTGCCCCAGTGGCTCACCAAGGCTGATCCGGAGACCCTGACGTTTTTGTCGACCGACCGCTACCCGACCGATTCGGCCCGTGCCTTCGCCGCCCGGCACGGGCTGGCCATGCCGGACACCGCCACGACGATCCGCCGCTGGGCCGACCACCTTGCAGCCCACCGCTTCGGCGACGCCCCCGCAGGTGACAGACGATTCACCAAGCTGGGCGGGATACGGACTTTCGAGCTTGGCAAGGCAGGCGCACCCACGGTGGTGCTGCCCGGTCTGCCGGTCAACGCCGACACCTGGGCGCCGGTCGTCACGGCGGTCGGGCACGCGCGCGCCGTCGACCTGCCGGGGCTGGGCATGAGCGCCGGACGCCGCGAGGACTGGCAGTCCTGGCTGACCGCGCTGGTCACCGAGACCGGTGCCCGTCACCTGGTGGGTCACTCCATCGGCGCCGCGGCCGCCATCGACGCCGCGACCGCCCATCCCGATGCGGTGGATCAACTCACGCTGGTGTCACCGTTCTTCCTGCAGGGGCACCCGCCCCGCACCGCCAGGCGGCCGGCCCTGACCCGCTGGTACCTGAGGCGGACACCCCCCGAGGCGCTGGCCGAGCGGCTGACCGGCGCCACGGGCCACGCGGCCGCGCTCCGGTCGGCTGTCGCGGATCTTCGCCGCGGCACCGTTGGGGCCACCGCCGCGGGGCTTCTGGCCGCCACGGCGAACCCGCAGTGGCGTGCCGACCTCCAGGCCAAGCTGCAGCACTACCCAGGGCGTGTCCACATCGTCCTGGGCTCCAACGATCCGCTCACCGTTGAGGGACAGTCGCTGCTGGACACTCTCCCGCACGCCACCGTGACAGTGGTTGCCGGCGCGGGGCACCATCCTCAGCTGACGCACTCAGAAGTCGTCGCTCAGGCCATCGGTTCGCAGACCGCCTTCCTGGGCTCGCACAGTGAACCCGGCGTCAGGGCGGCACGCGCACGACCGCGGTGACGAGGTGCTTGGCAGTCGAGGCAGTGCGACGAGCACGGCAGGTACGCCAGCTGGTCCGCCTTCTAGGGAGCGTATTCGGTTGTGATCAAGGGGCTGCTCGTGTGAGGTCCTTGATCCAGATCATCGAGGCGCGGAGGTGGAGTCCGGCGAGGTAGCTCCTTGGGGTCTTGTCGTAGCGGGTCGCAATGCCTCGCCATGCCTTCATCCTGTTGATCGCCCGCTCGACGGTGTTCCGTTCCTTGTAGAGCTCGGTGTCGTGACTGACGGGCCTGCCGCCTCCACTGCCCTTCTTCTTCCGGTTGGCGGCCTGGTCCTTCTTCTCCGGGATGACCGCCTTGATACGGCTTTTGCGCAGGTGGGCACGGTTGCCGCGAGACGAGTAAGCCTTGTCTCCGGCGACCGCGTCCGGCCGGGTGCGGGGGCGGCCGACGGGCCCGCGCACCCGCACCTTCTTCAGGACGGGGATGAACTGTGGGCTGTCCGCTGCCTGGCCCGCGGTCAGGATGAACGCCAGCGGGCGGCACTTGCGGTCGGCGGCGAGGTGGACCTTGCTGGTCTGCCCGCCCCTGGAGCGCCCGAGGAGGGCGGCCTTCAGCCGGAGTTTGCGCCGGCGCCGGACGCGTCGTCGTTCTTCCCGCGCGGGATCGCTTTCGGTCTCCCGCCCTCTTTGTTCTTCGAGGCCGCCCCCTTTGACCTGGCCCTCTCCTCCTTGGCGGCGGCTTTCTCCAGGGCGGTGACGATGTCCTCGTCGAGGTGCATCCCGGCCGCGTCGTGGTGGGCACGGGCGGTGGTGGAGTCGATGCTGACCAGGGACAGGTCCACCTCACCGCGCTTGGCGGCTTCCGCGATCAGGCCCTCCAGCAGGGCCTCGAAGACCCCGGCGTCACGCCACTGGCGGAAGCGGTTGTGGACGGTCGACCAGGCGCCGAACTCTGCCGGCATCTCCCGCCACTGGCCGCCCGTCTTGAACCGCCAGATCACGCCCTCGAACTGCTGCCGCAGCCGCTCGGGGTACGGGCC
>NZ_JBEXPH010000420.1:0-2064 GCF_040611955.1 Streptomyces sp. NPDC006510
GACACACCGGCCCCAGTCTCGATCAGGTGATCAGTCGTCGTACTCATCAGGTGACTCCTTCGTGGAGGTCCACACCTGATTCATGACACTCCCTCGTTCGCGGTCGGCAGGATCGCAGGGCCGGTCAGGTGGCGGGGTGGATGGCGCAGCGCGCGGAGCGTTGCGGAGGGATGGGTCTGCTGGGGTCGGGGCTGAGGGGCAGTGACCAGGCTTTTCGGATGTCGGTGATGAGGGTGCGGGCGCTGTAGGGAGAGATGCCGAGTTCCTGGCGGGCTTCGGCGAGGCGTTCGGGTTCTCCGGGGAAGCCTTGGGCCTGGGCTTGCTTGAGGCGTTCGTCGAAGCCGGTGGTGCTGAAGATGTC
Organism: Streptomyces sp. NPDC006510; assembly: GCF_040611955.1. Taxonomy (NCBI): domain Bacteria; kingdom Bacillati; phylum Actinomycetota; class Actinomycetes; order Kitasatosporales; family Streptomycetaceae; genus Streptomyces; species Streptomyces sp. NPDC006510. Next base: position 362 of record NZ_JBEXPH010000420.1, read on the forward strand.
GAGGAGGGTGAGGGAAAAGTAGGCGTAGGCGGAGGCTTCGGCAATGAGCTGGTGTGCGTCTTCGCTGAGGGGGTCGGAGGTGTCCGGGCCTGGGTGGTGACCGGTGAGGGGGTGGTAGGCGAGTTGTTCGAGTCCGTGGACGAGAGGGCGGACATTGCAGGGGCAGGGAATGCGGAGGTGGCCGCCGAGGGTACGGAAGGCGCTGAGGGTGCCTTCGGTGTCGGGGGTCCACTGGCGTTTGCTCAGGAGCGTGCGGAAGCCGGCGAGGGTTTCGGAGAGCTCTTCGAGGATGAGATGGCGGGAGATCTCGGCGAGTTCGTGGGAGCGGGATCTTTCCTGCATTTCGCGGATCTGGAGGGCGTAGCGGAGCAAGTCGCGGAGGATGCCGCCGGAGAGGGTGTGGGCGAGGAGGGTGTAGGGAGCGGTGAGGGCGGAGCGTTCGGCGAGGACGGTGCGGGATTCGGCGAGGGTGCTGGGCTGGACATGGATGATGTCGTCGAGGGAGCTGTCGGTGACGTCGCGGTGGGGGAGGCCGCGGCGGACGAAGGCGGCCCCGACGTCCTCGGCGACGGAGATCAGGTAGTGGACATGAGGGATACCGAGGATGGCTTTGATCTCGCTGAGGAAGGCGAGGGCGTTGGTGTCGGATCCGAGGCGGTCGAGTTCGTCGATGGCGATGATCACGGATTTGCCCTGTCCAGCGTATTCGTGGGCGATGAGACGCAGGAGGGCACGGAAGTCTTCGACGAGTTCGGGGAAGTTCGGGGGGGCGGTGGACAGGGAGGTGTTGTGGTTGGTGCCGAGGCTCAGGAACTGGGAGATCCCTGTGGTCAGGGTGCTGCCTGAGGACTGGATGGTCTGGAGGCGGTAGAGGTAGTCGCGGCAGCGCGAGACGAGCTCGGGTTCGCGGGGCCGGGGTTCCCAGTCGTCGACGCGCCTCAGGAGGGTGCCAGCGGTTAAGGCCGCGAGGCGGAGGGGGTTTTCCTCGTCGGCGATGAGGCGGTAGGTGTCGGGGTCCTGGGCGAGGTAGAGCAGTGTGCAGGCGCCGGCCAGGGTGGTCAGCGGGGTGAAGATCCTCCGCAGGCGGATGTGGCGACTACCGAGTGGGAACTCGATGCCGGAGTCGCGGGCCCTGGCGAAGAGGACCCACACCGTGAACACCAGGCCGGCGCGGATCAGTGCCTCCCAGGGGGGCTGCTTGTCCAGCGGCTGGGGGACCGGGTCCGTGGTCAGGTTCAGGGGCCTGAGGGAAAAGTGGACAGAGACGTCGCCGTAGTCGAAGAGGACGCTCAAGAGGGTTCCGATGATCAGGATTGATCCGAGGATCAGGCAGCCTTTTGTCGTGACGCGGCGCAGGAGGCGTGGGATCCAGGAGGTATTCCGGGCGTTCCACAGGCCGAGGGCAACGAAGACGGCGATGACGCTGGCTGCGACGGCCTGGCCATGCCAGACATCGAGGGCCAGGTCCGCGGCCCTGTGAGCCTGCCGGACGGCGAACTGGGTGAGGATTTCGGCGTAGCGGGTGTAGAGGGCGCGGACCGGGCTGGAGAACGCGAGGACCACCAGCACCGTGACGGGGAGCGCGTAGGCCCCCCAGTGGCCGAGGCGTCTAGTGCCGCATCAGGCAACGTTTGCCTTGTCGACGACGGCTTGTAGGTGCTGGTCGTCGGCATGGCGGTTTCGCCAGATGATGTAGCGGCGGA
>NZ_JBEXPH010000421.1:0-2055 GCF_040611955.1 Streptomyces sp. NPDC006510
TGGCGGACCGGTCGCCGGTTCATGGGCAGCACCCAGCCACGGGAAACCGCCGCTACGCCGGAGGCGGCGATGAGCAACGCCAGCAGAACAACAGGCACGGCGAGGTAGAGCTTCATAGTCCATCCCTGCGCGTCGGACCCGCACCGACCGCCTGAGTGATCACGACACCCCTCGCACCGCGGGTCCACGCTCCCCCACGATCGCCCGAACAGGCCCGGCCGGGCCGACCGCCCACCAACCCGTCCAGCCGGTCGGCCAGGAACCGCCGACGCCAATTGCGGACCGTATCCGCCGCGACCCGAAGATCCCGCGCCACCACAACAATCGGCGGAACGTCAGGGCCTGCACACGCCAGCACGATCCGCGCCCGTAACGCCACCGCCTGCGCAGACGTCGCCCGCCGGGCCCAACGCTCCAACACCGCACGCTCATCAACGGACAACAACAACGGTTCCAGCTTCGGACCACGACGCGGTGCGGGCACACCCGAAGAAACACTCATACAGGAACTAACGATGGATCTCCGGCGCATCACACTAGTGTGATGCGCCAGAAAAGACGTTCTTAAGTCTGTAGGCTGTTTTTATGTCGCATCGAGGCCCGCGTGCTGTCGAGGTCGTACTGTCCGCTGAGGAGCGTGCGGAGTTGCTGCGCTGGGCGGGTGGCGGGGTGCCGGCCCGTGTGGCGGAGCGGGCGCGGATCGTCCTGGCCTGTGCGGACGGGGCGTCAAATACCGCTGTGGCGGCAGACTCTGGGGTCTCCGTGGAGACGGTGCGCAAGTGGCGTTCGCGGTTCGTGGCCCGGCAACTGGCGGGTCTGGCGGATGAGCCGCGGCCGGGCCGGCGCAAGCCGGACCTGGTGCTCAGCGAAGCTGAGCGGGCGGAGCTGACGCGCTGGGCGCGGCGGGCGAAGACCGCGCAGTTCCTGGCCCTGCGCGCGAAGATCGTGCTGCGGTGTGCGGAGGGCGGGACGAACAAGGAGGTCGCGGCCGAACTCGGCATCGCCCACGCGACGGTGAACCGCTGGCGCTCCAGGTTCGTCACCCTGCGTCTGGACGGGCTGATGGACGAGCCCCGCCCCGGCAGGCCGCCCTCGGTCCTGCTCGACCAGGTCGAGGACGTACTCGTGGCGACTCTGGAGTCCGTCCCGGGCAAGGACACGCACTGGTCGCGTGCCTCGATGGCGAAGCACAGTGGGCTGTCGAAATCGACCGTCGGGCGGATCTGGAAGAAGTTCGACCTCAAGCCCCACCTGCAGGACTCCTTCAAACTGTCCACCGACCCGCAGTTCGTCGCGAAGGTCGTCGACATCGTCGGCCTCTACCACCATCCGCCGGAGAAGGCGGTGGTTCTCTGCGTCGATGAAAAGAGCCAGATCCAGGCACTGGACCGCTCGCAGCCGGTACTGCCGATGATGCCGGGCATGCCCGAACGCCGCACCCACGACTACTACCGGCACGGGATCACCAGCCTGTTCGCCGCCTTCAACATCGCCGACGGCACCGTCATATCGGAACTGCACCGCCGCCACCGCGCCATCGAGTTCAAGAAGTTCCTGATCCGGATCGACAAGGCCGTGCCCACCGGCCTCGACGTCCACCTGGTCTGTGACAATTACGCCACCCACAACACCGCCGAGATCAAGACGTGGCTGGGTAAACACCCCCGCTTCCACGTCCACTTCACCCCCACCGGCTCCTCGTGGATGAACCAGGTCGAGCGCTGGTTCGGCCTGCTGACAGACAAACTCATCCGCCGCGTCGTCCATACCTCCGTGACAGCCCTGGAGAAGGACATCACCGCCTGGATCGACACCCGGAACGAGAACCCGCAGCCGTTCACCTGGACCAAGACCGCCGACGAGATCCTCAAGTCCCTCGCTGACTACCTCACCAAAATCAGCCCACCCAGCACCGAAAACCAGCGCAGCACACTTAAGACTGTCTTTTCTGGCGCATCACACTAGGGTGCGTATCGAGTCGTGATCAATCTGCGGGATGTGCCTTCGTGGCACGGTCTGGTCCGGTAGACCGTCGTACGTGACGCGAGTGCAACT
>NZ_JBEXPH010000422.1:0-1951 GCF_040611955.1 Streptomyces sp. NPDC006510
GTGAAGTTATAGGGCCGGGGGGCCTGCGTCAATGGTGATCGGACGCGGTCCGGGGCCGTGTGGTGGGTGTGCACCACACGGCCCCGGACCGTTCGTGAGGGGTGTTTCGGCTGGGCGGCGGGTCAGCCCTTGCGGGACTTGACCTCGTCGGTGAGCTGGGGGACGACCTGGAAGAGGTCGCCGACGACGCCGTAGTCGACGAGGTCGAAGATCGGGGCCTCGGCGTCCTTGTTGATCGCGACGATCGTCTTGGACGTCTGCATGCCCGCCCGGTGCTGGATCGCGCCCGAGATCCCCGACGCGATGTACAGCTGCGGCGAGACGGACTTGCCGGTCTGGCCGACCTGGCTGGAGTGCGGGTACCACCCCGCGTCCACCGCGGCACGCGAGGCACCCACGGCCGCACCCAGGGAATCGGCGAGCGCCTCGATGAGCGAGAAGTTCTCCGCACCGTTGACGCCACGGCCGCCGGAGACGACGATCGCGGCCTCGGTCAGCTCCGGACGGCCCGTCGACTCGCGCGGGGTCCGCGCGGTGACCCTGGTCCCGGTGGCCTGCGCCGAGAACGACACCTCCAGCACCTCGACAGCACCGGCGGCCGGGGCGGCCTCGACCGGGGCCGAGTTCGGCTTGACCGTGATGACCGGGATGCCCCGCGAGACCCGCGACCGGGTGGTGAACGACGCCGCGAACGCGGACTGCGTCGCGACCGGGCCCTGCTCACCGGCCTCCAGATCCACCGCGTCGGTAATGATCCCCGACCCGATCCGCACCGCGAGACGCGCCGCGATCTCCTTGCCCTCCGCCGAGGACGGCACCAGCACCGCCACCGGCGACACCGCCTCGCACGCCGCCTGCAGCGCATCCACCTTCGGCACCACGAGATACTCACCGAACTCCGGCGCCTCCGCGGTCAGGACCCGCACCGCACCGTGCCCGCCCAGCACCCCGGCAGTCGCACCGGCACCGGCACCCACCGCGAGCGCGACCGGCTCACCGATCCGGCGCGCCAGCGTCAGCAGCTCCAGCGTGGGCTTGCGGACCGCACCGTCCACGTGATCGACAAAGACGAGAACTTCAGCCATGGGACTTCAATCTCCTGCGAGTAACGAACGAACAAGGGGCAGAACACACGGAACAGAAGGGCCGGCTCAGATGAACTTCTGACCCGCGAGGAACTCGGCCAGCTGCCTGCCGCCCTCACCCTCGTCCTTCACGATCGTGCCCGCCGTGCGGGCCGGACGCTCCGCCGCCGAGTCGACCGCGCTCCAGGCACCCGCCAGACCCACCTCGTCCCCACCGATCCCCAGATCCTCCAGATCCCAGGACTCCACCGGCTTCTTCTTCGCCGCCATGATCCCCTTGAACGACGGATAACGCGCCTCACCCGACTGGTCCGTCACCGACACCACCGCCGGCAACGACGCCTCCAGCAGCTCCGACGCCGTGTCACCGTCACGACGCCCCCTCACCACACCACCCCCGACCGACACCTCGGACAGCAACGTCACCTGCGGAACACCCAACCGCTCCGCCAGCAACGCCGGAACCACACCCATCGCCCCGTCCGTCGACGCCATACCCGAGATCACCAGGTCGTACCCGGCCTTCTCCACCGCCTTCGCCAGCACCAGCGACGTACCCATCACATCACTGCCGTGCAGACCGTCGTCCTCGACGTGAACCGCCTTGTCCGCACCCATCGACAACGCCTTGCGCAACGCATCCCTGGCATCCTCCGGACCCACCGTCAACACAGTGATCTCCGCACCGTCCGCCTCGTCCGCGATCTGCAGCGCCTGCTCCACCGCGTACTCGTCCAGCTCCGACAACAGACCGTCCACATCCTCACGGTCCACCGTCAGATCATCGGCGAAATGCCGGTCACCGGTGGCGTCGGGCACGTACTTCACACAGACAACGATCCTCAAGCTCACGCCGGCTCTCCTAC
>NZ_JBEXPH010000423.1:0-1947 GCF_040611955.1 Streptomyces sp. NPDC006510
ACCCGGACAGAATGACGCCCACGCGCCGTCCACCACAGCACCCGGACGGCGCGTCACATCACAACAGGGCAAAGGTTGCCTGATGCGGCACTAGTTCGCTTCCACATTCGCTTGAGGAAGCGGCCGAAGGGGGCGAGTCGGGTGAACTCGGGTACCTCGGCCCGATGCTTGACCATGTAGGTGCGGCACAGGCGGACCGACAAAGTGAGCAGGAACTCGTGGGGGGTGTAGGTGGCGGGAGCCTGGGCCAGGACACCGAAGCCGGCGGTGTCGACCTGCTGTTCCAGGAGTGTGGTCTTGCCTGCGCCACGCGGGCCGCATACCGCGATCGTGCCGTCTTCCAAGTGAGAGAGCTTGCGTTTGAGATGGCCGGACGCCTTGGTGTCGACGAGGTAGTCGCGGGCCCGAGGGGTGCGCAGGCCGTCGTGGCCGTCCGGCATGAACAGGGAGTCGGGGTCGGGGCCGAGCATGTGGCGGACGAGGGGCTGCACCAAGAGGCGGGCTCCGTCGTCGCGCAGCGCCTCACCCCACCGGACAGCGAGGGTTCCCAGTTCCACACGCTGGGCCAGCCAGGCGACGCCGTAGCCTGCGGCGAGGAGGCTATGGCGGAGGTTGAACCAGACCGCAGTCCCCCGGAAGTAGAGGATGGCGGTGGCGGCTACGGTGGCGGCCAGCAGGCCCAGGACCGCAAACACGCCGCCGAGGATGAAGGCGGTGACGATGGCCGCTGCGATCAGCAGGCAGACCGCCAGCCAGTTCCACTCGGACTCGGCCGCCACCTGGCGGTGCTTGCCGGCGATCTCCTCCAGGCCCGCGGACGCCGTCTCGAACGCGGCCCGCGGGCCCGGCGCGCACTGGCTGGTGGCAAAGCGAACGTAGTGGACCTCACGCAGGGCGGCCTGGACGCTTTCGCGGTCCACGCCCGGGCGTTTACCCAGGAGCTGTGCCGTAGCGGGCTCGGCCAGGGCATCGGAAACAGCCCTGCGGTAGACCTTGGTGCTGTCTGGCTCAAAGAAGTCCCACACCGTCACTGCCCAGAACCGCTGCCACGCCTGTAACCGGAACACATTCCGCCCTTTCCCCCAGATCCAGAAGCTGCGGATAGTAGCGGCCACCACCAACAGTGAGGGCGGTATCAGAGGAAATGGCTGGAGTTAACCGTCTGGCGCGCCTGCTGACTGCGACGCGGAGTTCGGCATCAGCCGAGCGCAGGCGTACCGGCTCTTGGACGTCGCGCGCGCCCTGGCCGCGATCCACGGCGCCGTCGCCGGCGGCACCGAGATGTCTCGCACGCGAGACACCGGCCCGGCCGCCGGGGCCGCGCTCGACTACAGCCTGTCCCCGCGCGCCCTGATCGCCGTCTCCGCCCGCTCCATGACGTCGCGGAGCTTGATCGCCCGCCGTCTCGCCGCGCTCGCCCACAGCGGGCTGAAGGCCCTCGATGAGCACACCATGCGCGCGGTGGTCCGCCAGGCCGTCCGCGACGTCCGCACCGGGTTCGGCTGCCCGATCCTGGAGAGTCGGTTCGGTCGGGGAGCGGCTGGCGTGGGGCGGGGTGGGTCATGTCACAGCAGGATTTGACTGAACCGAGGGTGAGGTGGGGTTGTCGAGGGTGAGGCCGGTGCCGGCTATGAAGCCGTCGAGGGTTTCGGGCCGGTACTGGAGTCGTTTGAGCCGGTTGCGGACGAGGACCTCCAAGCGGTCCAGGGCGACGACAGCGAGGTTGGCCAGGCTGCGCTTGACGTGGGCCCAGACCCGAGCACCTGGACGCGGCAGGCATCGCGGCGAGCATCGGATCCGTCGGTGACGCGTACGACAACGCCCTGATGGAGTCCACGATCGGACTGTTCAAGCAATGCCGCGGAGTTAAGTCGTCGCGCATCACGTCAAGTTGATCAGTTTTCAGCTGGTGGGGCCAACCATTCGGGGGCGATCCGGTATCTCCCT
>NZ_JBEXPH010000424.1:0-1941 GCF_040611955.1 Streptomyces sp. NPDC006510
GCGAGGCCCGCCGGGGTGCAGTACCAGTAGCTCTGCTGAGCGCGGTGGGTCCGGCCGACCAGGGCCGGGGATTCGTCGAGCAGGTTGCGCAGCGCGCGGCGTACGTGGTCGGTGTCCTGCTGGTGGGGCAGCAGCAGGGCCTTGAACTGGCGGGGTGTGGCCAGGCGCAGTTGGGCGAGGGTGAGAAGGACCTCGCCGCGGAGGTCCGCGCCGGCCTTCGCCGCCGGTGTCTTGCGGGCCCGGGACGCTTCTCCAGGTACATCAGTGCTGGAGGAAGAGGAGTTGCAACCGGTCGGGGCGGGCGAATCTGGGGCCTGTGTCGGGGGCAGAAAGTGGCCGTGCACCGCGGCGTACTCCTCGGCGACGGCCACCCCGTCCGCCCAGGCCGCCTCCTGCTCCGACCACACCATCCCGAGCTGCTCCAGCTCGGCGACCCGCCCGGCCTCCAGTGTTCCGGCCGTGTAGGCGCGGCGTTGGTCGGCGATCCACTGCCCGAGCGGGTACCCGCCGATGCCGCCCCAGTCCTCCGGCGTGACGGCCGTGTACGGCACCCGCAACACAGTGTTCCCGGTCTCGCGCAGCCACCGTCCGGCCGCCTCGATCCCACGCCGCCAATAGGCGCCCTCCGGGTCGATGACCCGCAGCCGCACGAACTGGGCCAAGACTGCGGGGCCGCGGACCTCGCTGAACCGCAGTACCCCGGCCGCCGCCCTGCTCACCACCACGTCGCCGTCTCCGTCCTCCAGGACGTCCTCGCCGTCGTGCTCCTGGTCCTCGTCGTCGGTGTCCTCCCGGCCGCTGCGGACGCGAAAATCGGCCAGCGCCTCGATGGTGTCCGTGTCGTGCGCCCGCAGCGCCCCGAGGACCTTCGAGAGGGCCTTGTAGGCGTCACCGGGCGGCACGTGGCAGTCGCGTGGTCGGCGGGCGCTGCATCCCGGCGGCGGTCCTGGACGAGGTCCGCGCCGCCCTGCTGGGCGTCGAACTCGCCGACACCCAGCTACTGTTCTAACGGGCCAAGGAGATCAAGAGCCCGCACGAGATCGAGCTCATCGAACACGCGGGCCGGGTCACCGCGGCAGGCTTGCTTGGACGCAGCCATGGAGCTAGCCCGCCCGGCCGTCCAGCGCTGGTTCCACGCGCTCACCGGGCCGAGCGCCATGCCGTCGACCGTCCCCCACCCCGCCGTACACGCCCGGACCCGGTGCCCCCGCCGAACTACTCGTCCAGCTGCGTGGCGCCCCGCTGCGCGGCGCAGTGGTGTCGGCCTTCGGTTGGGAGCGGGCAACGGCCTTGGAGAAGTCCCGCCACACCTTCTCTCACCACGCTGTACGGGGTCATCCGGATCCGGCAGGCCGCTTCGCCTCCGCGCCAGCAGCCGACGTGTTCCTCGCCTCCGGCGGTGACGAGACCGGTTTCGTGGGCTTGGAAGAACTCCGGCGCAAGCGCCGGTGACCGGTCAGCCGTACTCGGTCCGCTTCTCCCCACAGACTGCGAAGATCCCCACCGCCCTCCCCGAGCACGCGGCGCAATCGTGCTGGAACATCCTGGACGCCCCAGCGGCAGCCCCATGGCCTTTCCACGGGTGGAACGCGAGCTACCCCGAAGGCGAGGATGTGCGCATCACGTCCGTCAAGGCTCCGTGACCGCCATCCCTGGCAACTACACAGCGACGAAGCGACGGTTGCCGTCGGCCGCGATGATCCGCCCGAAGCGCATACTGGGAAAGTGCGCGGCGACGAGCAGATCGTGGGTGTCGGCGGCCTCGTCCGCGATGCGATTGCGCACAGCCGAGGCGGCGGCTGGGTCGACGTCCCAGATCACCTCCCAGTCCCGCTCGCTGAACTGAACGACCGAGTGCACCACGTCGCCGAGCAGCAGGGCGCGGCGGCCGGCGGAGGAGACCACGTACACCGTCGAGCCGGGCGTGTGGCCGGGCACGTG
>NZ_JBEXPH010000425.1:0-1926 GCF_040611955.1 Streptomyces sp. NPDC006510
CGATGAACCAGGCGTGTCAGAACCCCGACACCCACCCGGTCGGTCAAGCGCACACCGGAAACCGGTCCCGAGTCATCCCACTCCCCACCCATGGGCGAGGAACATAACGGGTTCCGCGGCAAGACGAAAGTGCAGCAGCCAGATCAGTTGACTATCCACAAAGACCCCTGGCGTGTCGCTTTGCATATGTGGACGATCGAGCACCGAATCACTTAACTAAGCGGCATTGCCCCGCAAGGAGCCCCTGTATCTCCCGTCCTGGCAAACCTGTTCCTGCCCTACGCGTTGGACGCTTGGATGGCTCGGGATTTCCCAAACATCCGGTTCGAACGCCATGCGGACGACGCGGTCGTGCACTGCGTTACCGAGCGTCAGGCCCGTCAGGTGCTTGCCGCGCTCACGGAGAGGATGGCCGAGGCCGGGTTGCATCTGCACCCGGCCAAGACCCGGATCATCTACTGCAAGGACGGGAATCACCGAAGCTTCTACGAGCACACGGCGTTCACGTTTCTCGGGTACACGTTCCGTGAGGGTGCCAACTATCGCGACCCGGCACATTTGTGCCATCGAACATTGATCCCGCTGGTCTGCTAGCCTTCCGGAGGCCGTGCGAGAGAACAAGGAGGTGGTACCCGTGAACGTATTGACATGGGTGCTCTCCTCCGGGGTCACGGTCGGACGATAGGCAGGTTGTCCGGGAGCGCCGTTCAAGTGCACTCCCGAAAGGCACGACCATGCAATTCACTTCTGAACAGCGCCTCGACGACGGCGTCCTCGAACGCGAATTCACCCTTGGCGAGATCCCCGGCACCCTGTGGACGCCTGAATCCGCCGCACCGGCCCCGCTGATCCTGATCGCCCACAACGGCGGCTTGCACAGGCGGGAATCGCGGCTGGTGGCCCGGGCCCGGCACTCCGCGGCGTACGGCTACGCGGTGGCCGCCATCGACGCCCCGGGGCACGGCGACCGGCCCCGTTCCGCCGCCGACGAGCAGGCTCGCGCCGACCTCCGCCGGGCGATGCAGGCCGGCGAGCCGGTCGACGAGATCTTCGAGTCCTTCATCGGCCCGCTGGTCGAAAAGACGGTCCCGGAATGGCAGACCACCCTGGACGCCCTCCTTGCGCGGCCCGAGATCGGCGGCCCGGTCGGGTACTCGGGGTGGACCGCCGTCGGCATTCGGCTGGCGATGGTCGAGCCACGCATCGCGGCCGCCGGTTTCTTCGCCGGGGGTTACGTGCCCCGCGCCCAGCGCGAGGAGGCCCGACAAGTCACCATTCCGCTGCTGTTCCTGCTGCAGTGGGACGACGAAGGAAACCCCCGGCAGCGGGCCCTGGACCTGTTCGACGCCTTCGGGACCAAGGAGAAGACGCTGCACGCCAATCCGGGCGGGCACGCCGGCACCCCGTGGTTCGAGGTGGACGACGGGGAACGGTTCTTCGCCCGGCACCTGAAGTGAGACCGGGCCGCCAGGACGGCAGCAGACGGTAGGCGGCGTCGGCCGGGACGCCGCTCATCGAGGACACGTCCCGGCCCACCTCGATGACGGTGGCCGGCAGATGCATGGCCGCCCGATCGCGGCGGTACCAGCCATCGGCGGTACCGGCCGGTCGGGGCGGCGCTCGGCCACCGGCGGTACGACGCGGCATCCGCGCGCTCGTGGCCAGGGCTTTTACCGATCAAACGTCGTTGACACAGGCTCAAGTCTCCTTGGCGCAGGACATGGGCGTTTGTCAAGCAGCCGCGCGTATCGCCGAAGCGCAGCTGCCCGTCGGCCGACGGGCCCGGCCCTGGTCCGGCTAGGGAAGGGGGCAGGCGAGCGGCAGGATGCGTTCGGTCAGCCGCCCGGTGAGGTGGGTGTCGGTGACGGTGGCTTCGGTGAGCCAGTCCGCTGCGGTCAGCTGGTCGACCAGGTGCTGCAGTTCGTC
>NZ_JBEXPH010000426.1:0-1921 GCF_040611955.1 Streptomyces sp. NPDC006510
GAGCAATGCTCAAGACCTGTGGATCGGACTCGGGAGAGGTGCCTCGCGGAACGCGGAGGGCGTACCTTCCCGAGTGATCGATTTCTGGTCATCGAGTAGGCCCGCGTTGCAGCGCGGGTCGGGAGGGCACGCCCGTGCTGAGCGTAGTCAACGAGGACGGCACCACCCAGAGCGGCTCCCTGATGGACGACATCGTCCGTGAGGGTGCCCGTCGGATGCTTGCCGCGGCCCTGGAAGCCGAAGTCAACCAGTACATAGCCGAGTTGGCGGGCGAGCGGGACGAGGCCGGTCGCCGTCTGGTGGTCCGTAACGGCCACCACCGTGAGCGGACGGTGACTACTGCCGCCGGGCCGATTGCGGTGAAGGCGCCGCGGGTGAACGACAAGCGGGTCGATGGCGAGACGGGCGACCGCAAGCGGTTCTCGTCGAAGATCCTCGCCCCCTGGTGCCGGAAGTCCCCGAAGATCAGCGAGGTCCTGCCCCTGCTCTACCTGCACGGTCTGTCCTCCGGCGACTTCGTGCCCGCGATGGAGCAGTTCCTCGGCTCGGCCGCTGGGCTCTCGCCGGCCACGGTGACCCGGCTGACCAAGCAGTGGAGCGACGACCACGCCGCCTTCCAGGACCGGGACCTGTCCGGATCCGACTACGTGTACGTGTGGGCCGACGGCGTCCACCCCAAGGTCCGCCTCGGCCAGGCCCGCTCCTGCGTCCTGGTCCTCATGGGCGTGCGCACCGACGGCAGTAAGGAGCTGATCGCGCTCGCCGAGGGCCTGCGCGAGTCGACTGAGTCCTGGGCCGACCTCCTGCGGGACTGCCGCCGGCGCGGCATGCGCGATCCCGAGCTCGTCGTCGGCGACGGAGCCATGGGTCTGTGGCGGGCCCTGGCCGAGGTGTTTCCGCAGGCCAGACATCAAAGGTGCTGGGTTCACAAAACCCGGAACGTGGTCAACGCCCTGCCGAAATCGGCCCAGCCCGGCGCGAAGAAGGCGCTGCAGGAGATCTACAACGCCGAGGACCGCGATCACGCCGAGAAGGCGGTGAAGGACTTCGGGCGCGCCTACGGCGCGAAGTGGCCCAAGGCCGTCAAGAAGATCACCGACGACGTCGATGAACTCCTGGCGTTCTACGACTTCCCGGCCGAGCACTGGGTCCACCTGCGCACGACAAATCCGATCGAGTCGACCTTCAGCACGGTAAAGCTGCGGACCAAGGTCACCCGCGGCGCCGGCAGCCCGGCCGCGGCCCTGGCGATGGTGTTCAAGCTCGCCGAGTCCGCCCAGGCCCGCTGGCGCGCGATCACCGCACCCCACCTCGTCGCCCTCGTCCGCAACGGCGCCCGCTTCGAACGCGGCGTCCTGGTCGAGCGTGAGCAGGAGGCCGCGGCATGAGTGAGCGTAAGGAACGCCCGCTGCTGTTCCTGGACGTCGACGGACCTCTCCTGCCGTTCGGTGACGGCCCGCAACGCGAGCCGTCAGGCACCGCGACAGATTCGCACCTGACGCGGCTCGACCCGCGCGTCGGGCCCCGCCTCGCGGCACTGCCGTGCGAGCTGGTCTGGGCCACCACCTGGGAGGAGGCGGCGAACACCGACATAGCACCGCGGCTCGGCCTGCCGCCCCTGCCGGTCGTGCACTGGCCGGAACCCTCCGACGCGCAGGAACGCGAGGACCAGTGGTACGGGCTCCACTGGAAGACCCGAACCCTGGCGGCATGGGCGGACGGACGCCCGTTCGTCTGGGTCGACGACGAGATCACCGACGCCGATCGGGACTGGGTGTCCACCCACCACCCCACCCCGGCCTTCCTCCACCGCGTCGCGTCGTCCCGCGGCCTCACCACCGAAGACTTCGCAGTCCTCGATCAATGGCTGCGGGCCACTTGAGGCTCCCCACGGTGATCCACAGGAATTGACAATTGCTCG
>NZ_JBEXPH010000427.1:0-1910 GCF_040611955.1 Streptomyces sp. NPDC006510
GCCTGCCGGACCCACTTCTGGCTGTTGCCGCCGTTGCAGGTCTGCTGGACGAGCAGGCTGCCGCTGCCGGTCGCGCCGCCCGTGACATCGATGCACAGGCCCGAGTCCGCGGCGCGAAGGGTGCCGTCGGGGTAGAGCCGCCACTGCTGGTTGGTGTTATGGGAGCCGCATCCCCAGACGGTCACCTTGCCGCCCGGAGTGCTCTCGCCGTTGTTGTCCAGGCACACGGCGTAGCCGAGGGGGTCCGTCGCTCCCAAGCGCAGGAAGCCCTGGATCACGCCCTGGGGGCTGAGGGGGGTGGTGGGCACCGGGGAGGTGGACACGTTCGGGGAGTTGGGCAGGAACGTCCATTTCTGCTTTCCGGTGCCGTCACAGGCCACGATGTTCGTCTGCGCGCCCCAGGGCTCCTGGCTGGGGGAGTTCAGGCAGAGGCCGGAGGCCGAGCCCTTGATGGGGCTGGTACTGGTGAAGCCGCGCACGACGTGCTGGCCCGACCCCGAGGGGGTGCTGGCGAAATTGGACTGCCCGGCGCAGCTGCCGTATTCGTAGACGTTGTTGACCACGCCGGACAGGCCGCCCGCGTCCGTGCTGCTGGGGCCGCCGAAGTAGGCGTCGGACACCGTGTTCTGAGCACAGGTGCCGGCGGCGTTGTAGTAGACGTACTCGACGAACCCGTTGCCCGAGGAGGTGAGCAGACCGCTGGGCACCGTCCAGCTGCCGATGTGGGCCACGAGCTGCTGGGGGTTGGCGGAGTCGTACACGTCGCCGGTCCAGGTGTTGGTGGTGGACGTGCTCGCGGTCCGCTTCACCGTGAGGTTGTAGGTGTGGCCGTATTCGGCGTTGAAGAGGACGGAGCACGACTGGCCGGCGTCGCCGTCGGCGCCCGGTCGGCAGTTGGGGTCGTTGCTGGAGGTGTCTCCGGGGGTGCCGGCGCCGCCGGAAGCGAACACCGAGAAGATGGCACGGAACTGCTGGGTGTTGCCGCTGGTCGGCTGGGGCTGCAGGCCCGTATAACCGATCCGGCCGTTGGCGACGCCGAACTGCTGGGCGTAGTAGAGGCCGGTCTGCTCGCTCGCCGGGTTGATCGCCATCGGGAAGGTGATGTTGGTCAGATGCCCTGAGGGAGCATTCGGGACCGACCAGCCGAGGGATACGTTGCCGCCGAGGCCGAAGTCGACAGCCGACGCTGGCGCCGGCGTCGGGGCGAGCAGCAAGAGCGCCGCGGCCGCCACTGCGGCGCCGCAGCGCCGCAGTGTTGAGGGGAGGGACATGCGAGTTCCTTCCTGCCGCCCGTGCGCGAAAGGCCATCAGCGGCATGACTGGAAGTGCTGTGCGAACTGGCGGGAGAAGCGCTTCGAGCGGAGCGATGACGCGAGCCGGAGCTTCCAAGGCCCGTACGCACGTCCTACCACGATGCGATGCACACAGTATCCACACAATCACCGCCAGTGAGGAACCATTTCTTCAAATCAGCCACCTCCCATCCGTGAAATGACGGAAATCCCCACTATGACCGTCATCAAGGAGAGAGGTGTGATAAGGCGGGCAACCGCGACACCCGTACGGCCTGACGGCCTGACACCGCAGGGGGCGACCCCGCTCCCCTGAAACTACGGCGCAGTGACTAGTAGGGGCCCCGGGGCGGGTGTGGTCGTCCTCGAACTGGCCCCACACGTCCCCGATGAACCACCGCAGCGAGCGGTCGGCGCCGTTGATCAGCGGCACCATCCGCTCTTGATGTCGGCCAGGTCGAGTTTGCATGCCTCGCTCACCCTGAGTCCGACCTGCGACATCAGCTTCGATGCGGTGCAGTTCCGCGCGGTGGGGGCGATTTTTCGGCAGGTCGCCAGCTCGCCGCCCCAACCGGTGAACAGTGTCTTGATCTCCGGGCTCGGTCGGCGGGGTCCGCA
>NZ_JBEXPH010000428.1:0-1869 GCF_040611955.1 Streptomyces sp. NPDC006510
GCCGGGTGGTCCTAGGCCCCCGGTCCTCGGCCGGTGCGTCTGCGACCATGGACGGGTGACAGAGAATCCGCGCGACACGCTTCAGGGGCAGACCTTCTACGAGCAGGTCGGCGGCGAGGAGACCTTCCGGCGCCTGGTGCACCGCTTCTACCAGGGAGTCGCCGAGGACCCGCTGCTCCGGCCGATGTACCCGGAGGAGGATCTGGGCCCGGCCGAGGATCGGTTCGCCCTGTTCCTGATGCAGTACTGGGGCGGGCCCCGCACCTACAACGAGAAGCGCGGACACCCCCGGCTGCGGATGCGGCACGTCCCGTTCCGGGTGGACCGGGCGGCGCACGACGCCTGGCTGAGCCATATGCGGGTGGCCGTCGACGAGCTCGGACTGGCGCCGGAGCACGAGCGGCAGCTGTGGGACTACCTGACCTACGCGGCCGCCTCGATGGTGAACACCCAGGGCTGAGAGCCCGCCCCGTCCCCGTTTCCCTCCCTCCCCCGGCCACAAGCGCGGAATGCGGTCTTCCGTAACCGATAAACGGTCACAATCGCATCAAGTACGTACGCAAGCGGTTTCCAAAGGCACATGCGCCTTGAAAGCATCCGTACAAAGCCGGGGGGCTTGTGTGTGATGAGGGCCCAGGGGGCGTGAGTGACGGGGTTCGTCTTTCTCCGAGTACGGGCCCATCGGCTTCTGCTCTCCGCAGCCGTTCTCGCCGTGCTGCTGACCACCTCGGTGCTGGCCGCGCTCACCGCCTTCTCCGGTTCCGTCGGCGACGCGGCGCTCCGCCACGCCCTCACCCACCGATCGGCGGCCGCCGCCTCCCTCGTGATGTCCGCGCAGGTGGCGCCCGCGCAGCGGGACGCGGCCGACGCGATCGCCCGGAAGGCGGCCCGCGAGGCCTTCGACGGCCTGCCGGTGACCGTCCGGACGCTGGAGACGTCGGGGGCGTACGCGCTGCCGCGCGATCTGCGGGCCCCGGACGCCCGGAGCGGCGAGCCCGACCTCGCCCACTTCGCCTCGCTCGACCACAGCCGCGTCCGTATCGCCGCGGGTCGCATGCCCGCGTCGGGCGGCGGGAAGTCCGGTGAGCCCGTCCAGGTCGCCCTGCCCCGCACCGCCGCCGAAGCGCTGAAGCTGAAGCCCGGTTCGCGATTCACCGTCACCGACCGGCTGACCGACAAGCCGCTGCCCGTCCTGGTCACGGGCGTGTACGAGGTGTCCGACCCGGCCGATCCGTACTGGCAGCTGGACGAGCTCGGCGGGCGCGGCATCCGCAAGCTCGCCTTCACCACCTACGGCCCGCTGCTCACCGGCCCGGACGTGACCGGTTTTGGACGGGTCAGTCCCGGGACGATGTCCTGGCTGGCGACCGCCGATTTCCGCACGGTCACCACGGGCCGCATCGACGCGCTGCACGACGCCACCACGGCCGCCCCGAAGACGCTGCTGACCGCCCCCGAGTTCAAGAGCGGCGCCACCGCGCGGACCTCGCTCCCCCAGGTGCTGGAACAGATCGACCGGGCGCTGCTGGTCTCCCGCTCGACACTGATGATCGTGGCCGTCCAGCTGGTGCTGCTCGCGGGTTACGCGCTGCTGCTGGTGGCCCGGCTGCTGAGCAGCGAGCGCGACGGAGAGACCCGTCTGCTGCGGGCCCGGGGCGGATCGCGCGGCCGCATCACGGCGCTCGCCGCGATCGAGGCGCTGCTGCTGGCCCTGCCCGCCGCGCTCGTCGCCCCGCTGCTCGCCGGGCCGCTGACCCGGCTGCTCGCGGACCGCGGCGCGCTGTCCCGGATCGGGCTGCGGATCGACGGCGGCGCCACCGGCACCGTGTGGCTGGTCGCCGTGGTCACCGCGCTCAGCTGCGCGCTGGC
>NZ_JBEXPH010000429.1:0-1860 GCF_040611955.1 Streptomyces sp. NPDC006510
GCCGGCCCGTCGGCGAACCCCTCACCGGCCACACCGACTTCGTGTGGGCGGTGGCGACGGGGGTGGTGGACGGCCGCCCGGTCGCCGTCACCGGCAGCGACGACAAGACGGTGCGGGTGTGGGACCTGACCACCGGCCGGCCCGTCGGCGAACCCCTCACCGGCCACACCGGCCGGGTGGGTGCGGTGGCGACGGGGGTGGTGGACGGCCGCCCCGTCGCCGTCACCGGCAGCCACGATGAGACGGTGCGGGTGTGGGACCTGACCACCGGCCGGCCCGTCGGCGAACCCCTCACCGGCCACACCAGCTCGGTGTTGGCGGTGGCGACCGGGGTGGTGGACGGCCGCCCGGTCGCCGTCACCGGCAGCGACGACGGAGAAGTGCGGGTGTGGGACCTGACCACCGGCCGGCCCGTCGGTGAACCCCTCACCGGCCACACCGGCTCGGTGGGTGCGGTGGCGACGGGGGTGGTGGACGGCCGCCCGGTCGCCGTCACCAGCAGCGCCGATGAGACGGTGCGGGTGTGGGACCTGACCACCGGCCGGCAGGTCGGACCGGAGTTGGTGTTTCCTGCGGCGGTGTCGGCGGTGGCCGTTACTCCGGATGGCCGGCTGGTGGTGGGATTCGGCTGGGAGGTTTCGGTGTTGACCCGCTGCTGACCAGGTCTCTGCCCGGTACCCGGGGTGTCTGCCACGCAGCGGCCAACGCCCGGGGCATGCCGGCGTCGGCTGTTCATGGGCGGCGGTGCGGGCGGTCGTCCCAGCGGTGGGTCGTCCATGCCCGGCGGATCAGGCTGCGGACGGTGATGACGGTGTCGGCGAGATCGAAGAACGCATGGATGACGGTGGCCCGCCGCTCGTAGCAGCGGGCGAGGCGCTGGAAGGCGTTCTGCCAGGCGTGAGTGCGCTCCACGTGCCACCTCTGGCTTGCCTGGATGGGCGCCTTCTCGCCTTTGTGTGCGATCCGGCCGTTCAGGCCGCGTTCGGTAAGCAGGGCTCGGGTTTTGCCGGAGTCGTAGCCGGCGTCGAGGTGGACGGTGATGTCCTGGGGCAGGGGTCCGAGGTCGTCCAGCAGGTCCAGGGTCGGGGCCAGGAGTGGTGAGTCGTGGCGGTTGGCTCCGGCCAGGACCCTGCCCAGTGGAATGCCGTAACCATCCGTCATGCCGGAGCGTTTCAGGCCCTGTTTGCCGCGGTCGACCGGAGAACGCCCCGCGACCTCACCACCACCGGGGGCCTTGGTGATGGAGCCGTCCACGGCGATCCGGTCGAGGACGAGGCCGACGATCCGGTCGTAGGAGTCGAGTGCGATCCGCTTGAACTCGGCGAAGACGCCCAGTCGTATCCACTCGTCGCGGCGGCTGCGGATCGTCGTGGCCGAGCACGTCGTATCCGCTATCGCCTCGTAAGAACAGCCGAAACGCAGCAGTTGCAGCATCTTGTCGAAGATGATCCGGTCGCTGATACGCCTGCGGTGGCAGCCCAGCGGATGGTCCGGCTGGTACTCCGGCCGCGCGGGCAGCAGGACCGCGAACTGGTCCCAGAGCGGTTCGGTCAGCCATGACGGCAGCGCGGGCACAGGTCTCCTCAGTGATCACAGTGCGTTGCAACTCCATGATCACCGGGACTGTTGCCCGATCTGCCGCCGGTATCCCCAACCGCACCTATCCGCGTGACCTCTAATCTTGTATTTAAAGGTTTGACTTTGGCGTGGCCTGCGGAGTCGTGTCCGTTCTGTTGTGTTTCTTGCCAACGGGGTGGCGGGGTGCGGGGTTGAGGTGCGGCCTTTGGGGCGGCCGGGGCCAGGGCGGGTGGCTTTCGGTGCGCTGGCCGGGGTGCCTACGGTCCGCCGGATGCGGGGATA
>NZ_JBEXPH010000430.1:0-1857 GCF_040611955.1 Streptomyces sp. NPDC006510
TCACCCGTGCGATACATCCGCCCACCGGCACCACCGAACGGATCCGCCACGAACCGACCCGCCGACAACCCCGCCCGGCCCAAATACCCCCGGGCGAGCTGCACTCCGGCGAGATAGAGCTCTCCCGGTGCACCCGGGGGAACCGGTCGCAGACCTGCGTCCAGGACGTACACGCGGGTGTTCCACACGGGCCGGCCGATCGGCACCGCCGGGGTCTTGTCCTCGGGGCCGCAGGCCCACCAGGTCACGTCGACGGAGGCCTCGGTCGGCCCGTACAGGTTGTGCAGTCCGATGTCCGACGGCCCGTCGAAGGTGGCGTAGAACCGGTCCCGAAGCGTGGCGGGCAGGGCTTCGCCGCTGCAGATCACCCGGCGCAGACCGGTGCACCGGGCGGCCGCGGGCTCGGCCAGGAAGGCCTGGAGCATGGAGGGGACGAAGTGGGTGGTGGTGATGGCCTGTTCACGGATGAGCTCGGCCAGGTAGACGGGGTCCTTGTGGCCTTCGGGACGGGCGACGACCAGGGTCGCGCCCGTGATGAGCGGCCAGAAGAACTCCCACACGGAGACGTCGAAACCGGACGGCGTCTTCTGCAGGACGCGGTCCTCCGCGGTGAGCCGGTAGTGGTCCTGCATCCACAGCAGGCGGTTGACGATGCCCTCGTGGGGGACAATCGCGCCCTTGGGACGGCCGGTGGAGCCGGAGGTGTAGATGACGTAGGCGGGGTTGGCGGGCGCGGCGGCGGGCAGGGTGGTGCCGCTGTCCGGCCCGTGCCCGGCCAGGAGTCCGGCCGTGCCGGAGTCGTCGAGGAGCAGGTGCGGGGTGCCGGTGTCCGGCAGGCCGGCGGCCACCTCGGACGTGGTCAGGACCAGTACCGGAGCCGCGTCCTCCAGCAGGAACTCGATCCGCTCCGCCGGGTACCCCGGGTCGACCGGCAGATACGCGGCCCCCGACTTGACCACGGCGAGCAGGGCGATCACCAGCTCGACGGATCGCGGCACGGCGACGGCGACGAACCGCTCGGGTCCGACGCCCTGGGTCACGAGCAGCCGGGCCAGGCGGCCGGCCCGCTCGTCCAGCTCGGCGTAGGACAGTTCGGTGCCCTCGAAGACCAGGGCGGTGGCGTCTGGGGTACGCAGCGCCTGGGCGGCGAGCAGCGCGGGCAGAGTGGTCGGCGGCACCGGGTGCGCGGTGTCGTTCCACTCCTCCAGCACCTGGTGGCGTTCCGCGGCGTCCAGGAGGTCGATCCCGCCGACGGGCCGGTCGGGGCCGGAGGCGGCGAGGGCCTCGGCGAACCGCAGGAAGCGGTGCAGATGCGCGTCGGTCTCGTCGGGGGTGTAGAGCTCGGGGTTGGCGTCGAGGTCGATCTGGAGGCCCTTGCCGTCCCCGCGGTCGTAGACGACGACGGCCATGTCGTCGGCGGGCCCGACGGAGAGGTTGTGGACGACGGCAAAGTGCCCGGCGAACCGGAGGTCGTAGTCGAACATCATGATGTTGACCTGCGGTCCGACGAGTTTCTGGTCGTCGGCGAGCAGGTTCAGGTCGCGGCGCAGGTCCTCGTAGCGGTAGCGCTGGTGCTTGAGGTCGGACCGCATCGCGGCGGAGGTGTGGCGCAGCAGTTCGCCGACGGTCATGTCGCGGTGCGGGGCCAGGCGCAGCGGCAGGACGTTGGAGACCATGCCGGGCACGGAGCGGGCCGCGCGGCCGAGCCGGGTGGTGACGGGGAGCCCGAGCACCACCTCGTCGGTCCCGGTGCAGCGCTGGAGGTAGGCGGCGAAGGCGGCGGCCAGGACCGGCGGCCAGGGCACCTCGGCGGCGCGGGCGAGCTCGCGCAGCGCGTCGGCCGTGGCCGGGTCCAGG
>NZ_JBEXPH010000431.1:0-1821 GCF_040611955.1 Streptomyces sp. NPDC006510
GCCGGCCACGCTGATGCGTTTGGGGCCGACCCGGTCGATGATCGGCCCCGACAGCGCCTGGGCTAACACATAGGGGACTATCTGACAGAAAGCCAGGACCAGGACCCGGCGCCAGTGACCGGCCGAGGCCGCCGTCGAGGCCAGCCCCAGCGCGTCCACCCGGCCGAGGACTTCGAGCAGGGCTGCCCGGTGTGCCGGTTCGCTGCCGGGCGCGACGGCCCGGTAGGCGATCGCGGCCGGGTCGTCCAAGAGCGAGACGAACGGCAGTCCCGAGTAGGGCAGCGACGGCAGATCGAAGTGCAGCCGGCCCGGCAGCGCCGTGGCGGCGGTGTCCGCGCGCACGGACGCCAGAGTCTCCAGGTATCGGTGGGTCACGTCGGTGTCCGCGCCGTAGCGGTAGTAGCCGGTATTGACGATGCCGTGCAGCGCCTCGGCGAGCACGTGGTCGCTCGGTCCCTGGACCCGGACCTCCGTGGGCTCGGCGGCGGGGTCGAGCCGTGCGGCCACGGCGTCCAGCGCCTTCTGCTGTTGTACCGCGAAGCGCAGCACCTTCACCACGCCGGCGACCAGCTCGGGTGCCGAGACCTGCGGCAGCGCGGCGCTCACCAGCTCGGGCAGGTCCGCCACCCGCTCCGCGAGCACAGCCGCCTTCAGCAGGACGCCGGCCGACTCCGCGTCGGCGCCCCGCAGCGCCGCCGACCCCTGCGGATCACGCGCGCGCAGCATGTACAGGTACGGCAGCGGCGGCAGGGCCTGAGCCGCGGTCCCGTACAGCTCGTTGCGGTGTTCGCACTGGGCCGACGTCGTGACCGTGCCCTCCGGGTCACTGAGCAACAGCTCGCGCCACTGCTGGGTCAGCGCCCGCGGCCGGTCGTCGCCGGGGAACGTCAGCGCGGCGACCGGCCTGTCGGCGCCCTTCGGAAGGGTGACGACCCGTCCGGTGGTGTCCTCGCCGTGGTGGCCGCCGTCGGACAGCCGCACGACACGCCAGCCGAGGAGCCCGTCCGCGGACGTCCCCTGGGCCGAACCCGCCACCGCCGGGGCGGGCCGCAGCCAGCACGAGCCGGCCGCCAACTCGGCCCCGGGGGCGTGCCGCAGCAGCGCGTCGGCGAGGAAACCGGGCTGCGAGCGCCGGCCGTACGCACCGCCCACGGGGTCGTATTCGAGCCAGCCGCCCTTGTCCTCCCCGTCCCTGTTCTGCCACACCCAGTACGACGTGCCGTCGGAGAGCAGCGCGCGCTCCGCGGGCAGCTTCGTGTCGCCGCTGTGGAGGACCCCGCCGCCGGTGGTTCGGCCGCCGCCGGGCAGCTGCAGGCTGAGGTGATCCGAACGCATGGCCCAGGAGTCGGCGCCAGCGAGAGCGAACACCGTGTCGGGCGCGGTGTGCCAGTAGCCTTGCGGCTCGCCGCGACCGTACGTGCTCCAGAACACCAGCAACGCACCGTCCACGTAGTGGAAGCCCGTCCGCCACACGGACGTGGTGGGCAGCCGCAGATCGTGCACGAGAACGGTGGAGTCGGCGTCTATGACGCGCACCTGCGTCGCGTTGGCCACGATCAGATACGGCCAGGCCTCGACGACCGTCAGACCCTCGGTGGTGTGGTGCCCCGGTGCCAGCTCCGTCAGCGCCTCCTCCCACGCCGGCCAGCGCAGCTCCTCCCACAGACCGCCCCGAAGCGTGCGCGCCAAGGCCTCGCCGAGATCGGCACCGGCCGCGGCCGCGACCTCCTGCGGCGCGAGCGCGAGAGACTCGGAGGGCTGCCACGAAAGGAGCTCGATCGCCTTAGGCAGTCCGGGAAGCCCGGCCGCCACCGACGAGGT
>NZ_JBEXPH010000432.1:0-1815 GCF_040611955.1 Streptomyces sp. NPDC006510
CCCGCAGGCGGAGCTGGCGTACGCGCGGGCCGGGGAGCTGTGGCGCGAGTTGGGCGATGTCCCGGCGCTGGTGCGGACGCTGCGGGTGCGGGCCTGGATCGCGATCCGGGAGGGGCAGCCGGGCCCGCGGACGGCACGGGCGTTCATGGCGGCGGCCGCGCGGGAGTGCGAGGCGGCCCTGGCCTCCGACCCGGCGGAGGACGCGCCCCGGCTGCTCGCGGAGCTCGCGGACACCCACCGCCAGACCGGCGAGCTGATCGCCCACGTCTGCCAGGGCGAGCCGGGCGAGGCCCCGGAGTACGAGGAGGCCCTGGGATACGTGGACCGGGCGGTCGCGGGCTTCACGGAGGCCGGCGCCGGTTTCGTCGGGCTGCGGACCGCCGCCGAGCTGATGGCCGCCTGGCTGGAGGCGGACATGGGGCGTCCGGACGCGGCCCGGGAGCGGGCCAGCAGGGTCCTGGAGATCCACGGGGCCGGGGAGCCGGACGAGACGGGTGAGGAGCGCCGCGCGGAGGCCGAGGCGCTGCTGGAATACGTGGGCAGGCGAACCGGCACTTCCGGCGCCTGAGTCGGCGGCGCTACTCCACCCCGATGAGCAGCGGAGCACGCTGGTGGCCGCCCCGGTACACCACCGTGTCCACCGCCAGATGGCCCTCGCGTACGTGCTCCTCCAGCGCGTCCGCGAGGCTGTCGGGGACATCCTCGCCCAGGACCAGGGTGACCAGTTCGCCGCCCGCCGCCAGCATGCGGTCCAGTACGTCGCGGGCCGTCCGCGGTACGTCCTCGCCGATGACCGCGACGTCGCCGTCGATCAGGCCCAGGATGTCGCCGGCCTGGCAGATGCCCGCCATGGTCCAGGACTGCCGTTCGGCGACGGCGAGTTCCGCGTAGCGGGTGGCGCCGGCGGCGGCGGTCATCGCCACCACGTCCTCGTCGAAGCTGCGGTCGGGTTCGTGGACGGCGAGGGCCGCGATGCCCTGGACGGCGGCCCTGGTCGGGATCAGGGCGACCCGGACGCCTTCCGCGCGGGCCTGTTCGGCGGCGGCCGCGGCGGTGTGGCGCAGCTCCGCGTCGTTGGGCAGCAGGACCACCTCGCGGGCGTGCGCCCGGCGGATCGCGTCGACGAGTTCGCCGCTGGCGGGCGGTTCCCCGGGGCGGGCCAGGACCGTCGTGGCCCCGGCCTCCTTGCACAGGCCGCGCAGCCCGTCGCCGGGGACCACCACGACGACCGCGCGCTGCACGGGCTCGGTGTGGGGGTGCACCCGGTCCGCGCCGAAGTGGGTGATCCGGATCCGGTACGGCCGTCCAGCTTCGACCCCGGCCTCCACGGCCGCACCCGCGTCGTCGACGTGCACATGGACGTTCCACAGCCCGTCGCCGCCCACCACCACGAGCGAGTCGCCGAGCCGGTCGAGCCGGGTCCGCAGCCGGTCCACCGCCCCGTCCGTGGCCTCCAGCAGGTAGATGACCTCGAAGGCCGGTCCGCCCTCCGCGTCGGCCACCGCGCAGTCGTCCGGCACGGGAAGGGCGGGCACCGCCACGTACGTACGCTCGGGCGCCTGCCCGCAGACCGCTTCGACGAGCGCCCCGAGCACGGTCACCAGGCCCTGTCCGCCGGCGTCCACGACGCCCGCCCGGCCGAGGACGGCGAGCTGTCCGGGGGTCGCCTCCAGGGCCGTGCGCGCCCCCTCGTACGCCGCCCGTGCGACCGCCGCGGTCCCGGCGTCCTCCTCGGTGCGTGCGGCGGCCTCGGCGGCCGCGGCGGCCACCGTGAGCACGGTGCCCTCGACGGGGTGGGCGACGGCCTGCCGGGCC
>NZ_JBEXPH010000433.1:0-1771 GCF_040611955.1 Streptomyces sp. NPDC006510
CACCAGCTGAAAACTGATCAACTTGACGTGATGCGCGACGACTTAACTCCGCGGCATTGCCTGTTCAAGACCGAGCTGATCAAGCCCCGGCGGCCATGGAAGCCGCTGTCCGACGTCGAACTCGCCACCGCCGAGTACGTCGACTGGTACAACCACCGACGACTCCACGGTGAAATAGGGCACACCCCACCCGTCGAATACGAAGCCAACTACTACACCGAACTCACGAAACCCCAGGTCATCACCACAATCTGAGATCTCTACCGAACCCGGGGCGGTTCAGGTCGGCCGCCGGCCTTCGACAAGGAGGACTACAAGGAGCGCCACGCGGTGGAGTGCGGAATCAATCGCCTCAAGCGCCACCGCGCAGTGGCCACGAGATACGACAAGCTCGCCGTCCGCTACGAAGCGACAGTGCTGATCGCAGCCATCAACGAGTGGCTGTGAACAGCCCTCTGCCCCCTTCGCTGGTCGCCCAGGACTCCTTCACCCAGATGACCGCGGTTGGTGGCTGCCGATCTGTGCGCATCCAGCTATGCCGTACTTTGCCCGCTCAGCAGCTTTTCTGCGTACGCGTCCAGCAAGTCGCCCTCATCGTCGGGGAGCCCCAGGACGCGGGCCGCGGCTGGGAAGTCCCAGTCGGTTACCCGCTCCCGGACGGCGACACGGCCGAACGCGTTGTAGCGCTCGAAGTCGACGAGGACGTTGCCGTCGTACGACGCTGCACGTGCGGAGTAATCGTTGTGACCGAAAAAGAAGGTGCCCGGACACCGGATGCCGCCCAGCGCCAAGACCTCGCCTCCGGTGGCACCATCGGCACACTCGATCTCCCTCGCGGCGACCACGGAGTAGCACGGCCTGCACACCAGCGCCCCACTCACCGACAGTCTGCCCAGGACGAACAGCACTGCCCCTTCCTCCAGCACGAGGTCCCCATCGACCTGAACGTCGCCTGCGACAACATGGACCGCGTTCCCCGGCACCACGACAGGTCCTGCGAGTTCGTGCCGGTCGGCTGACGGATACGCCTCTACCAGGACCCGCAACACAGCCCATCGATAGTGCTCCGGACCGTCGAGCCAGTCCCACGACGTTCCGCTGTCCAGCCGGGCGGGCGGCTGCTGCATTCTCTGGTCAAGCTCGTCGACCGTGACGCCATACTGGGCTGCGTCCTGGATGAACAGTGCGTCATCGATGAGTGATGCCCTGACGCGGGCGTACGCGTCCTTGACCTGCTGTGCCGCAAGCGGGAAGGCTGCGGGCTGCCAGAGAAGGGCACGCGAGGAGCTGACCATCCTCCCAAGCTATCAATGCAGAGTGGCGAAAACAACGGTATATCCACGTAACCGCATGCCTAGGTTCTGGCCCAACGCCAGCGGCGCTTTCCGCTTCGCGGGCGCTGCGGCCCTGCGTCGGCAAGGTGTGACAAGTGCGACGGTCCAACCTCCAAGATCCACTTTCGCAACAGGCCCTAGGAACTCAGACGACCGGTTTAGCCCCCTCGGTGCTATAGAACTGGGGCAACCAAGCGGAAGGAAGGACGACCTCCGCAGGAACACGCGTACCGACGGCACCATACCCAGCTCCCCTTGGCGACAGAACGCGCACGACGGTCGCCGCCGATGAACCGATGACCAACCTGGTGTGCCGTCCTGCACCTCGTGCTGATGAGCGGCCGTTACTGACTTCGGCTGGTTAGGGTGACGTTGGGGTGTCGACGGCCAGGCCGGTGCCGGCTATGAAGCCGTCGAGGGTGTCGGGCCGGTACTGC
>NZ_JBEXPH010000434.1:0-1760 GCF_040611955.1 Streptomyces sp. NPDC006510
GCGCAGACGCCACCAGGCAACAGCCCGACACAGCCACTACCGACGACGATCCGCCGACGAACCTGCTGGATAGATCACGAAACCACACTGGAGTATTAGGTGCCCAGCTATACCCCGGCAGCTTCGCCACGCCTACGCCGCAGACATTCAACGTGGCCTCCTCGCCGCCGAACACAAACGGCTTCGGAGTTGGTCCCGCCCAAAGACAGGACCACGCACTGCATACCGGCCCGAATCCGTCAGGTTGGAGCCGGCTCGACTCTTACGGGGCGTCACCCACTGGTTCACTCGCGTTGCACCTTCCGGTCTTGCTTGCCGGACCCGGACCGTCTGACGGTGCCGGTCCGTCTCGGCGTTGTCGGGACTGCTTTCCACCCGTTCCCGGCGTTCCCCGGGGCGGGCTGCCCCCTGCTTCACTCGGGCCGCTGCGACGGCCCGAGGGCGAAGGTCTTTCACCTCCACTTGGTTGTGTAGCGCCTCGTGGCGCACGTGCTCAAGATCGAACCTGCGCAAGAACGCCTGCCAGCGCAGGTCGACATCCCCGCCCGACAGGCCAGTGGCCGACGACCACAGCCAGACGGGGAGGGGATCGTGGCCGCCGGGCAGGCGGTCGACCTCCAGACGGATCAACGTCCCTTCGATAACGGGGAGTTCGCCGGTGTGGTCGATCCACGCGGAGCGGGTGGTCAGCCGAGGATGGACGCGGTCCCAGGCCATCGCGCGAGCGGTGCCATAGCGGTCGGTGACCTGCACGGTCTCGGCATCAGGCTCGCCCCAGGTGTCGGGCTTGGCGAAGCGGAACTCCTTGCCGTGCTTCGGCGGGCGTCCGCCCTGCGGCGGGGAGATCCACGGCACCGGGACCGGCTTGCGCATCACGCGGTCCGTGCGCATCCGCCCGAGGACCTCCACCGGCAGTCCTTCCAGCACATAGGCCATGCGCGGAGCGTCGTAGCCGGCGTCGAAGACGACAAGGATGTCCCGGTCACCCTGCTGCCACCGCCCCATGTCGATAAGGTCCTCGACCACGTGGCGGACCTGGGCCGCGGTGACCTCGGCAACATCGTCGGCCGGCCCCAGCCTCAGCGCGTCCAGGATCTGGCACCACGAGTTCCGGCCCGACTCCAGCGCGGCGACGAACGAGTAGGGCCAGCCGGGCACGAACTGGTCCGAGGAGCGTCCGCTGCGG
The DNA here is from genome assembly GCF_040611955.1 of Streptomyces sp. NPDC006510. Taxonomy (NCBI): domain Bacteria; kingdom Bacillati; phylum Actinomycetota; class Actinomycetes; order Kitasatosporales; family Streptomycetaceae; genus Streptomyces; species Streptomyces sp. NPDC006510. Next base: position 1,187 of record NZ_JBEXPH010000434.1, read on the forward strand.
CCGTAGACGTGGCAGAACAAGCGGTCCGGGCTGCAGGGTGCGTCGGGGCGGAGCCAGTGGGTGACGTCCACCGCCAGGACCAGGCGTCCGTCGGCGGCCCCGGGCTGCGGCAGCCCGGCCAGCACCTGCCGCAGCCGCGGCACATCGACGTTCCCGCTGTTCAGCGCGTCGTACATCGCGCCGTGCCCGCGCCGGTGCTCGGCCGTCAGCGTGAGGTCGACCGGCGCCTTGACCGGCCCGTCCCCGCACAGCAACGCGTCGGTCAGCTCAAACAGCGTGTCCCCGCGCGCGGTCAGGCAGTCGAAGAAGTCGTCCCGAAAGTGTGACGCCACCGCGAATGCCTCGCGCCGGACATCGTGATGCAGCAGACTCATTCCCCCACGGCCTTCGCGCTGGTCAAGTGCCTCTTTGGTCGGAGCACAGGATCAGCCGAAGGATGTGCCCACGTCCGGCGATTCCCCATCCGGGCGGTTAAGTACGGCCGTTGTTCGAGCTGGGAGGCGCAAGAACAAGCTCAGGCCGTGACAAACGGCTGCTCACACGACGCTGGCGAGGCGTGGTGAGCGGCAACAAC
>NZ_JBEXPH010000435.1:0-436 GCF_040611955.1 Streptomyces sp. NPDC006510
GCGTTCACGCAGTTCATCGGGGTACTTACGGGGAGCAGCCATGATCGGCATCCTTCCGGGTCTTCGATGTCTCCATCAAACCCGGGGCGATTCACCTCGTCGGCCAAGCCAAAGGTTAGGGGACCGTGTGACATCCCGTGAGTTCCCCTGAGCCTTGGCGAGGACGGCCGTGATCGTTCTCGCCTGGATTTCCTGTACCTCAACCACTCACACCCGGCGCCGCCCTCCATTTGCCGGTCGGTCTGAAACCCGCGTAGGTGGCAGCGAGCAAGGAAGCGTCCTCTTTTCGCTAGCCCTCGTTCATCACTCTGCGTAGAGGAATGTGCCCCAACCACAAGCTTGTAGGTCTTTGGAGCGCGGTCTTCTCCGGCACATGGCCGAGCCAGCCGTTGGGCACGTTCAGCTTGAATCCCGCGTAGTGCGAGTTCAGCATCGG
>NZ_JBEXPH010000435.1:446-1745 GCF_040611955.1 Streptomyces sp. NPDC006510
CGTTCCCCCCCCGCCGTAGCGGACGGCCCCCCCACCCCACGCTTGTAGGTCTGGGTAGCAGACCCGCCCCCAGGGCGCCCCCGCGGGGGCGCCCTTCGGGCGTATCTCCTCCAAAGACCTACAAGAACCACGACCTGGTGGAAGCCGAACGCGAGATCGGCTGCCGGATCCTGCCCGCCCGCGTGCTGCGGCAGACCGACAAGTTCGCGGTCGAGCGTCAGTTCCTCACGATCCAGACCATGCTCTTCGAGCACCTGCTGGGCTTCACCGGCGGCGACGTCGCGGACCGCGGAGCCGACCCGGAACGCGACGCGAGCCTCACGCTCGCGCAGGCCGAGCACATCATCGCGACCTGGATCGTCGATCTGTTTACCGACCGCGGGAGTCCATGGATGGCCTTCGACCTGCGGTGATACGTAGCGTACATGTACTCGACGGGAGAGCAAGAGGGGTCGGGAAGTCTGCCTTCAAGCAGCGGACAGGCCGGACGGTCGGAGCCGCATTGACCGGAACGGCCTCACTCTGGAAGGGTGTTGTCCATGACGAACCAACGAAAGGCCTATGGCGCGTAGACGGCCAAGCCAGGTGCGCGCCAAGTTGTCGCGCAGGCCCCGCCCGGAGCCCGGCAGGAAGACCGTTTCTGGGGTTTCGGCGCGCGCACAGATCGAAATTGCCGCGTTCGAGGATTCACATTTTTTTGGACCAGGGCATATCGCCGACAGGTTGGCTTGGTGGGCCAGGTCCGTTCGTCGGCCGGTCCGTGAGCTGACGGATCAACGGCGCCGTGGCTGCAGAGATGAAATGTGCTGTCCCTCTCCCGCCCGCATTGCCGTGCAGCCTCGAGAAACGCTGGAGGAGGCCCTGTGCGGGCTGCCGCCATGTGCATCGCGGGAGCTCCGACGGCTGGTTGATCCGCTTGACGAGGTCTACCGGTCCCGCACGGTTGCGGACCCCGATGGCGATCCTTCTCAGCCATGGTGGATGCGGAGATGCTGAACCTCGGACAGGGGGATGCCTCCGTAAGCGCCCCTCCGCCGTCCGGCCGGAGTCCGGATCATGCCCGCGGTGTGGCACCGGGCGGGAATTCCGCGAATGGTTTGACGCGGCGCTGTGCGTGGTGTGTGACGACTGGCGTGAAGGCGTCTGCAGTGATGCTGATTGCGTGTGCTGCCGGCGGCGGCCCGAACGACCGAGCCTTGCCTGGTGTCGGCGTACGGACTTAGATCCCCAGTTGCGTACCTTTCTTCGTCCCCACCTGTCAGGCCACGTCCGTCTCGCGCTCGATGGCCTGGAGGCGGT
>NZ_JBEXPH010000436.1:0-1729 GCF_040611955.1 Streptomyces sp. NPDC006510
CACGTGCAGTCGCGCCGGGACGGCGTCGTCCACCGCCTCGTCCTCGCCCGGGACCTGGAGCGAGAGCATCGCGCCGTCCACCAGGGGTGGCTCGCCCAGCGCGCACCGCTGGGCGTCGAGCCGCTCCCGCCCGGCGAACAGCACCACCGCGCCGCTGCCGAGCGAGCCGTCGGGCCCCAGGACGGCCGCGGCCAGGTTGGACGCCACGGTGGCGAGCGCCGTCCCCGAGGGGGCGGTGACCAGCACGTCGCACGCGCGCGCCGGGGTCTGGCCGCTGCGCGGCGCGAGGACGGTCAGCCGGATCTGCATCGCCGTCAGCGGTCCCTTCTGCGCGGGGCGCCGGGCAGGGGAAACGCCCTGTGATTCCCCCCACCCGACACGGACGCGTCGTCCGGTACGGGTTCGTCACGTGCCGTGGGGCTCCCTACCCCACAGTTCCGTGCTGGAGGCATCCTCGCACCTGCCACTGACAACACGCCCGGGGGTCACCGCTAAGTGATCTTGAAACGTCGGCTGTGCGCCCATAAGTGCCTGCTTGGAACGTTGTCCGCAGCGACGGAACCGTTCCGGAAGAGCGTCCGGAACGATTCATCGCACATGTGTACGACAACCATCCGCCCGGTACGAGCGTCTTGTCCCGCGACCGGCCGGTGCCTCCTCGGGGCGGCATCCGGCCAACGGCGGACAGGGCGACGACAGCAACCGGACGGAGCCGCCCGGCCCCGCCGGTCACCCCACTAGAGTGGGCGGAACTCCCGGGCGGATCCGGGAGCACCGCAATCACCACGATCTGCAGGGAGCGCATGACGTGCGGCCGGTAGGCAGCAAGTACCTCCTGGAGGAGCCGCTGGGACGCGGCGCCACGGGCACCGTCTGGCGTGCCCGCCAGCGGGAGACCGCGGGCGCCGAGGCGGCCGTCGCCGGCCAGCCCGGCGAGACCGTGGCGATCAAGGTCCTGAAGGAGGAGCTCGCCAACGACGCCGACGTCGTGATGCGGTTCCTGCGCGAGCGCTCCGTGCTGTTGCGGCTCACCCACGAGAACATCGTGCGCACCCGCGACCTGGTCGTCGAGGGCGACCTCCTCGCCCTCGTCATGGACCTGGTCGACGGCCCCGACCTGCACCGCTACCTCCGCGAGAACGGCCCGCTCACCCCGGTCGCCGCCGCGCTGCTCACCGCGCAGATCGCGGACGCGCTCGCCGCCAGCCACGCCGACGGCGTCGTCCACCGCGACCTGAAACCCGCCAACGTCCTGCTCGACGAGCGCGACGGCCAGATGCACCCGATGCTCACCGACTTCGGCATCGCGCGCCTGGCCGACTCCCCGGGGCTCACCCGGACCCATGAGTTCGTCGGCACGCCCGCCTATGTGGCGCCCGAGTCCGCCGAGGGCCGCCCGCAGACCTCCGCCGTCGACATCTACGGCGCGGGCATCCTGCTGTACGAGCTGGTCACCGGCCGCCCGCCGTTCGCCGGCGGCACCGCCCTCGAAGTGCTGCACCGGCACCTCAGCGAGGAGCCCCGCCGCCCCACCACCGTCCCGGCCCCGCTGTGGACGGTGATAGAGCGCTGCCTGAGCAAGGACCCCGACCGGCGGCCCAGCGCCGAGAACCTGGCCCGCGGCCTGCGTGCCGTCGCGGACGGCATCGGCGTGCACGCCAGCTCCGCCCAGATCGCCGCGGCCGATGGCGTGGGCGCCCTGCTCGCCCCCGACCCGGCGCCCGCGGCC
>NZ_JBEXPH010000437.1:0-1718 GCF_040611955.1 Streptomyces sp. NPDC006510
GGGGCGAGGAGGAACACGCCGCCCGCCCGGACAGCGCCCTGAGTGCCGAACTCGCCCTCTGCGAAGGGGAGTACACCGCCGATGTCATCGCACCGGGAGCGGGCTGGGACCCGGCCCCGCTGCTCGCCGTCGCGGAACGGCTGCACGGCGCCGCCGTGTCCTCGCCCGACGCCTTCGCCCCCGCCGTCACCGCGGCCCTGGGCAGGCTGCGCCGGGTCCGCAGCCCCGAGCTCCCCATCGAGGTGACCGTGCGACCGGCGGTGCGGGAAGTGACGCTGACCGAGACCGCGCCGCACCAGCAGCGGCTGGAGCCGGACCGGGTCCGGGACGATCCACGCCGGCTGGAGTTCCGCACCCACCAGTGGGAACCGGAAGCCCGCGACTACCTCCTCACCCTCCGGGCCGACGCGAGCAACGACCCGCTGGGCGTACCCCTCCAGCTCGCCGCGGTCGCCGTCGGCGGCGCCACCGAGGCGGTCGTGGTCCGCTGGCTGCCGTCCGGAACCGCCGCCGCCACCGCGCGCATCTCCGGCGTGGTCGGCCGCAACATCCACACCATGAACGTCTCCACCCAGATGCGGACCGCCCTCAACCACGGGTACGCCGCGCTCGACCTGGAGAGCCGCGAGCGGGCCGAGGCGCAGCTCGGGCTCGCCGTCCGGCTGGCCACCGAGATCGCCGCCGACTGGGTCCTGGACGAGGTCCGCAAGGTCGCCCGCATCGTGGACGGCCCGCAGGGACGCGTCCGGATCGGGCCGACCGTCGACCCGGGCGCGGTCCGCCAGGGGCTGCTGAGCATCGCCTCCGCGCACCCCGTGGAACTGTCCGGGTTCCCGGCCGGGCCGGAGACCCGCTGCCCGCACTGCGACCATCCGGCCGGACCCGCGGCCCTGTTCTGCATCGACTGCGGGAGGCGGCTGTGAGGCTCCGACGAGGACCGGACCGGAGCGCCTACCGCTCGCGGACCCGGCGGCTGCTGGAGTGGCATCTGGCCGCGATGCTGGTGGCCGCCCTGGTCTCGATGAGCGCCCTGCTCGTCTCGTACCGCGAGGTCCAGATCTCGGCGGGCGAGATGCGCACCCGAGGCGCACCCGCCGTGCAGGGCGTGGCCGCCACCCAGCTCGCCCTGCTGCGCGCCCACAAGGAGGCCCAGGCATCCGTCAGCAGCGGCATCGCCGATGTGGTCGGCGCCGGTGCGCGGTACGAGAACCAGCTCGCCGCCGCGGACCAGGGCCTGTCCCGGCTCTCCGACGTACAGATCGACGGGGAGCGCGGGCGCGGGGTGCTCGAAACCGTGAACGGGGTGCTCACCTCGTACAGCAGCTCCATCACCCCCGGCGCGGTGAAGTACGTGTCGGACGACCTGATGCGGAAGGAGAAGTTCGCCGAGGCCGAGACGCTCCTCACCCGCGAGGGCACCGGTGTGGTGCCGCGCCTGGACGTCCTCCAGGGGCACCAGATGGCCCGGATCGACACGCTCAGCTCGCTGAGTCCCGTGCAGTGGTCCGGCTGGGCGGTCGCCGAACTCGGCCTGCTGGCCGTGTTGTTGATCACCCTCTCCGCGCTGTGGGTGCTGCGCACCCGCTGCGGCCACAGCCTCGACCTCTGTCTGCTGGTCTCGCTGCTGGCCGTCGTCTTCCTGGCGACGGGCCCGCTGATCGCGACGAGCGTCACCCAGGACCGGCTGGGCGCGGCCCGCGACGGGCTGGTCCTGATCG
>NZ_JBEXPH010000438.1:0-1715 GCF_040611955.1 Streptomyces sp. NPDC006510
GACGTGGCGGCCAAGAAGGTCCGCCTGGCCGCCCACGCCCCCGCCGCCACGGAGTCGAAGTCGGCACAGGACGCGGCGGTCGCGCCCCCGGACGACAAGGAGGCGCAGGGCAAGGCGGCCAACGCGGAGAAGATGAACGCGGCGAAACCCGGTGAGTTCAACAAGCAGGCGTTCATCGACGCGGTGAACAAGGCGATCGACGCGCAGGCGCCGAAGAATCTCGACGATGCCGACAAGTTCTCCAAGTCCGGCAAGGCCGACAAGATCAAGGACGAGGTCGACGGGAAGGTCTCGGACGGCAAGGAGTCCTCGGCCAAGGACATCGACACGGCGACCAAGGCCCCGCCGGACACATCGGCGGCCAAGGACAAGCCCGTCACCCCGATGACCCCCGACCAGCCACCGGCCAACCCGGGCGCCCCGTCCGCAGCGGACGCCGTCCCCTCCCAACAGCCCGCCTCCGTAACGGACTTCTCCGGGGGACCTGCCGCCAACGACAAGGCGATGGCGGACGCGGAGGTCACCGAGGAACAGCTGGCCAAGGGCAACGAGCCGGAGTTCGACGAGGCCCTGTCCACGAAGAAGACGGCGGAGGCGGACTCGGCGAGGGCCCCCGCGAAGGGCAAGGCGGCCGAGGCCCAACAGCTCTCCACCGCGAAGGCGGGGGCGGCAGCCTCCGGGGCGCAGGCCATGAACGCCCTGACCGCGACCCGTGCTTCGGCGGGAAAGCAGGTCGACGGCGGCAAGGGCGAGACGAAGTCGAAGGACGAGAAGAAGCGCGCCGAGGTCACGGCCAAGCTCCAGAAGGTCTACGACGGGACGAAGAAGGACGTCGAGACCACCCTGTCCGGTCTGGACAAGAAGGTGGATGAGGCATTCACCTCGGGCGAGAAGGCGGCCCGGGACGCGTTCACCGCCGACCACAAGCGCCGCATGAAGAAGTACAAGGACAAACGCTACTCGGGCATGTTCGGGCCGGCGAAGTGGGCCAAGGACAAGCTGATGGGCATGCCGAAGGAGGCCAACGACCTCTTCCAGGAAGCCCGCAAGCTCTACGTCGCAAAGATGCAGACCGTCATTTCCTCGGTCGCCGACATCATCGGCGCCGAACTCGGCAAGGCGAAGGCCCGCATCGCGAAGGGCAGGACGGAACTCAAGGCCGAGGTCGACAAACTCCCCGCCGACCTCCGCCAGTTCGGCGAGGAGGCCGTGAAGGACTTCGCCGGGAAGTTCGACGACCTCGAAGCCACGGTCAACGAGAAGTCCGAACAACTGGTCCAGGACCTGGCCACGAAGTACACGGCGGCCCTGAACAAGATCGACGAGGAGATCAAGAAACTCCAGGAAGCCAACAAGGGCCTGGTCCAGAAAGCGAAGGACGCGATCGTCGGCGCCCTCAAGACGATCAACGAACTCAAGAACCTCCTGCTCGGCATCCTGGCCAAGGCCGCCTCCGCGATCATGAAGATCATCAAGGACCCCATCGGGTTCCTGGGCAACCTCGTCAAGGCGGTCGGCGCCGGCCTCAACCTCTTCATCACCAACATCGCCACCCACCTCAAGACCGGCGTCGTCTCCTGGCTGCTCGGCACCGCCGTCAAGGCCGGCCTCGAACTCCCGCAGAAGTTCGACCTCAAGGGCATCATCCAGCTCATCGCCTCCCTCCTCGGCCTGACCTGGGACAACATCCGCGCCCGCATCACCCGCAAGGGCAT
>NZ_JBEXPH010000439.1:0-1676 GCF_040611955.1 Streptomyces sp. NPDC006510
ATTGGGCGTAAAGCGAGCGCAGGTGGTTTATTAAGTCTGGTGTAAAAGGCAGTGGCTCAACCATTGTATGCATTGGAAACTGGTAGACTTGAGTGTGTGGGTGTCGCGGTTGGAGTCGGCGGACGAGCCGGGGACCAGCGGGACCGCGCCGCGGCGGCGGGGCTTCTCGGGGGCGGGGGTGTACTGCTGCTCGTCGTAGGTCTGGGGCTCCGGCTCGGTGTCCGGCTCGTCCACGTCGAGCGGCGGGATGCCGGCCAGGTGCGGGAGCTGCTCGCGCAGCCGGGCCGCGAGCTCGGAGGCGCGCAGCCGGGAGGCGGGGGCCTTGGCCAGGCACTGGACCAGGAGCTGCCAGAGCTCGTCGGGGATGCCGGGGAGCGGTACGACCGTCTCCGTGACGTGGCGGCGCAGGACGGCGCCGGGGTGTCCGCCGCCGAAGGGCGTGAAGCCGGCGAGGAGTTCATACAGGACCGTGGCGAGGGCGTAGATGTCGACGGCGGCTCTCGGCGGGAGCCCCTCGACTATCTCGGGGGCCAGGTAGTCCGGCGTGCCGATGATCTTGGTGGCCTTGGTGCGGCGGGGGGTGTCGATCAGCTTGGCCACACCGAAGTCGGTGAGCAGTGCCGGGTGCGAGCCGCCGGGTCCGAGCGGACCCTCCATGTCGAGCAGGATGTTCTCCGGCTTGACGTCGCGGTGGACCACGCCGGCGGCGTGCGCGGCGGCGAGGCCGTCGGCGACGTCCGCGATGATCGCCACGGCGGCCTCGGGCGCGAGACGGCGTTCGCGGTCGAGGCGGGTACGCAGGTCGGTGCCGCGTACCAGGTCCATGACCAGTGCCAGGTCGTTGCCGTCCACCACGAGGTCGCGGACGGCGACGACATGGGGATGGTCGAGACCGAGCAGGGCGGTGCGCTCCTGGACGAAGCGGCCCACGAGTTCCTGGTCGGACGCGAGGTCCTCGCGCAGCAGCTTGATGGCCACCGGGCCCTCGGGCCCTTCGCCGAGCCACACCGTGCCGGCGCTGCCGCGCCCCAGGATCTGGTGTGCGGTGTACCGGCTGCCGATATTCCGTGCCAAGACTGCTCCCTCAGCGGCTGGCGATGGACCGTCGCTCATGACCCCCGGTCGACAAAGTTACGCGTCGATCAGGGGGTTGAGTGCCCGGGATGGCGCCAACCTTCACTTCTGCGGGCGATATGCGGTGGAAACTGGGCCCGTAGAAGTCGATATAGCTACAGAGTTGATGGTGTTGCGGCCGCTCAGGGGGTGCCGCTGCCGCTGCCGTCGCTGCTGCCGCCCAGTTTCGAGATCCAGTCGCCGACGGTGGAGACCGTGTCGCTGATCGCCTTCCAGTAGCTCTTGCCCTCGCCGATCCAGTCCTGCAGCGGGGTGAGTTCCCAGATCAGCCAGCCCGCGACGAACAGCAGCACCAGGGTGAACAGGCAGCCCTTGAGGCAGCCGAGGCCGGGGATCCTCATCGGGTTGGCACTGCGCTGCCTCGGCTCGCGGGGCTGACGCGGGGCAGGCGGCTGGGGCGCCGGCTGCTGCGGCGGCGCGTACTGCTGGCGCTGGGGCTGCTGTTGGGGCTGACGCTGGTGCTGGGAACTCACCCCGCTGCAGGACTGGATCGGCGAGGGCAAGAGCTACTGGAAGGCGATCAGCGACACGGTCTCCACCGT
>NZ_JBEXPH010000440.1:0-1671 GCF_040611955.1 Streptomyces sp. NPDC006510
CCCGTGGCGAGCGCCGGGGCCACCACGCGGGCCGGCGCCGTGCCGTTCACCGCGGCCACCGCCAAGCGCGCCGCCGACGGCGGCTACACGCTCTCCTGGTCCTCCGCCGCCGGATCGGTGACCGTCACCGCCGTCACCTCCCCCGACGCCACCACCGGCACCCCGGTGGGCACCGCCCCCGGCACCGGGTCGCTGACCGTCCCCGCCGGAACCCTCGCCGACGCGGGACGCTGGTACTTCCGGCTGGTGCCGGACAGCGGTTCCCCGCTCGTCGTCGCCGACCGCTCGCTCGGGATCGAGTCCGCCCGAAACTTCCGGGACATCGGCGGCTACCGCACCACCGACGGGCGCTGGGTGCGCTCCGGACTGGTCTACCGCTCCAACAAGATCAACAGCCTCACCGACGCCGAGCAGCAGCGCCTGCTCTCCCAGCGGCTCACCCTCGACGTGGACCTGCGCAACGCGGTGGAGCGGCACGACGACCCGGACCGGCTGCCCGCCGGTGTGAAGTACCAGGTCGCCGATGTGGTGTCGCTCAGCCACGGCATCCGCTTCCACGACTCGGCGCTGATGACACTGGCCGAGGCCATCGCGGCCGGGCTGCTCTCCGGCTCGTCCGACCTCGGCCAGTCCATCGGCTACCCGTTCATGGTCAACTTCGTGGGCGCCGACTACGCCTTCCGCGATCTGCTCACGGCCGTCGCGACGAACGACTCCGGCGCGACGGTCTTCCACTGCAGCTCGGGCAAGGACCGCACCGGCTGGAGCACCGCCGCCCTGCTCACCCTGCTCGGCGTCCCGCGCGAGACCGTCGAGGCGGACTTCCTCGCCAGCAACGACTACCTGGGCAACCCGAAGGCCGTCGAACTGAGCTGGCTGCGCGCGGCATTCGACGAGGTCGACCACCTGTACGGCGACTTCGACAGCTACGTACGCGAGGGCCTGAAGCTCGACGACGCGACGGTGGCCGCGCTGCGCACCAAGCTGCTCACGGACTGACGCACCGTCAAAACCTGGTGTGCTGACGGGTGGTGACCCCGCCGTTCACCGGCGGACGGCCGCCCGTCAGTACGCCGGGTAGCGGTCGGCCGGCCAGGCGACCGCGTGCTCGAACTCCACGCACAGATCGTCGGCCACCTCGGTGATCACGGCCCGGCCCTCGGTCGCCACCAGCCAGGACGCCGGAAGGTGTACGTCCCCGTGGCGTGCGCCGAGCAGGTTGCCGCAGATCGCCCCCGTGGAGTCGCTGTCGCCCGAGTGGTTGACCGAGAGCAGCAGCGACCGGGCCACCTGATCGGCGTCGGGCAGCACGAGGGCGCAGTACACGGCGATGGCAAGGGCCTCCTCGGCGACCCAGCCCGCGCCCAGCGTCTCCACCTTCTCACCGGTCGGCGCGCCCTCCGCGGCCAGGTCGACGGCGGCCCGCAGCGCCGCCGTCGTCTCCTCGTGCCCCGGGTGGCGGCGCAGCAGCTCCATGGCCCGCAGTACGGCGCCCGCCATCGAGTCGCCCTCCAGGAGGTGCGCGACGATCGCGGCGAAGGCCCCGGCCGCGTAGGCGCCGGTCGGATGGCCGTGGGTGATCTGCGCGCACCAGTAGGCGAGCCGGAAGCCCGCCTCGGGGTCCTCCCCCACCAGTCCGAAGGGGGCGGACCGCATCACCGTGCCGCACCC
>NZ_JBEXPH010000441.1:0-1667 GCF_040611955.1 Streptomyces sp. NPDC006510
GCCAGGCGTTCCCCAGCGGGCGCTCCGCGAGCTCGTCGGCCAGCGCCCGGCGCCAGCGCATCGCCGGGCGGTCGGCCCGCACCGCCGCCACGTCGTAGAGCAGCAGGCCTGCACCGCCCAGGGTCACGAGCGCGAGGACCGCCGCGGGGACACGGCGCGCCGACCAGAAGCGGCCCGCCCGGACAGCCCCCTCCTGCCGCTCGGGCACCGGTTCGTACGCGGCGGACGAGGCGGACTGGTCGAGTTCGAGCACATCGCCCTTGCCTTCGCGCGCCTCCGCCTCTTCGGCCGGGCCGGTGGTGGACGGTCGTCGCGTACGGTGCTCCGGTTCATGGGGCCCGGTCATCGGATCCTCCCCTGTGCCGCGATGCTCGCTCCCGTCGGATGCAGGCGCTCGACCTGTACGGCCACCTCGGGCACTTCCATCCCCGCCAACGCTTTTACCCGCCCGGCGACATGCCGACGCACCCCGCCGCACTGGCGGCCGATGTCGCAGGGGTATCCGAGCTCCAGGCTCACCCGAACCCGGGCGGTGCCCCGGTGCACCGTGACCGTGGCGCGCGGTGCGGCGCCTTCCTTCGGCGGCTCGTCGATCGCCTCCTTCGCCGCCTGCGCGGCGATCTTCGCGACCACCCGGTCGGCGATCCGGGTCTCCCCGCGCTCAGCGGCGGCGATCCGGCCGCTCACCCCCGACAACGCCGTCACCGCCGTCGGTCGCCGCGCTCGCGACTCCGGAAGAAGTCGCCGAGCTCCAGGTCGCCCTCCAGGAAGCGACCGGCCACGAAGCCGATCGCCCCCAGGGCGGCCACCAGCAGGAAGGCCCCGAATCCGCCGAAGTACCCGGCGAATGCGAGCGCCATGCCGGCCACCATGCCGACCACAGCCATGCTCATCGTGCGCTCCTCAACTGCCTCGCGCCAAGGGCCTAATGGAGACGTGGCTCGGGCTGCTCTTCGTCGTCGGCCTCGTCGGGCAGCTTCACGTCGCTCACCGCGATGTTGACCTCGACGACTTCCAGGCCGGTCATCCGCTCGACCGCCGCGACCACGTTCTCCCGTACGTCACGGGCGACATCGCCGATCGAAACGCCGTACTCGACGACGATCTCCAGGTCGAGCGCGGTCTGGGATTCCCCGACCTCCGCCTTCACCCCGCGGGTGACGGACCTGCCACCACCGGGTACCCGGTCGCGTACCGCTCCGAAGGTGCGCGAGAGGCCGCTGCCCATCGCATGGACGCCTGCCACATCGCGTGTCGCCATGCCGGCGATCTTCTCGACCACACCGTCGGCGATGGTCGTGCGGCCACGGGTGGCGGGGGCTCCCCCGCCACGCTTGATGAGGGGACTCGGTTCCTTGTCGGGGCTCTCGGGCCGGTTCCGCTGCGTGGTTTCGGTCATCGCCACATTTCCCTTCGGGGCAGGTTGGACCTACTTGCCCACATTAGGTGTGCTTGCAGCATTACGCGCCATGGATGCGGCAGGCTGGGGAAATGACGACGGCTGACGGCCCGCGCAGGGCAGACGGATGGGCAGCGGCGGTCCGGCAACGGCTCGGCCTCGGCCGGCTGCTTCCGCTGGGCGGCCCGGCGGACGGCGCCTGGATCTCCGAACGGGCCGCGGTCACGGTGCTGCGCGGCGCGGTGGCGGAAGAGGGCCCCGGCCCGGT
>NZ_JBEXPH010000442.1:0-1659 GCF_040611955.1 Streptomyces sp. NPDC006510
CCTCGCGCTTTCGCGAGTGTGAGTGTCCGAGGCTTGATCAAATAAGCGAGGAGTGCCTCTGACCTGGGACGATGGGACTTGTCTAGGGTCCATGTCGTCGTCAGGAAAGCTGCACTCCTCAGGTGAAGAAGAATACCGGGTCGTACCCCCATGTCCGTGTCGAGGGCGGTGGCCGCGGACCGGTCTCGCAGGCCGGGGCCGTGCTGTTGGTGGAGACAGTCCGCAAGAGCGGCCTGGACACGGCGATATCGGCGGCGTTGGCGCCGTGGCGCAAAGCGCGGGCGGTGCATGATCCAGGCAAGACCCTGCTCGATGTGGCACTCGCGGTCGCGCTGGGCGGGGACTGCCTGTCCGATGTCTCCCTGCTGCGGGCCGAGCCGGCGGTGTTCGGGACGGTGGCCTCCGACCCGACCGTCTCACGCCTGGTCGACACGCTCGCCGGCAGCGGGAAGCGCGCGCTGACCGCGATCCGCCGGGCCCGCGCCCAAGTCCGCGAACATGTTTGGGCCCTGGCCGGTGACGCCGCCCCCGACCAGGGCGGACAGGTGATCGTGGACCTGGACGGGGTGCTGGTGATCGCGCACTCGGACAAGCAGGACGCCGCGGCGACCTGGAAGCGGACGTTCGGCCATCATCCGATCATGGGTTTCGTCGACCACGGGGCGGGCGGCGCCGGTGAGCCGGTCGCGGGCCTGCTGCGGCCGGGGAACGCGGGCAGCAACACCGCCGCCGACCACATCACCGCCACCCAGCTGGCCCTGGCCCAGCTCCCGAAGAGGTTCCGCCGCGGGCGCCGCACCCTGGTCCGCACCGATTCCGGGGGCGGCACCCATGAGTTCGTCAACTGGCTCTCCGCGCGGGGCCGGTGGCTGTCGTACTCGGTCGGCATGACCATCACCGACGCCGTCCACCAGGCCGTACTGAAGGTCCCGGCATCGGCCTGGACGCCGGCCCTCGAGCCCGGCGGCGAGGTCCGCGACGGCGCCTGGGTCGCCGAGATCGGCGGGGACTGCCTGAAGGGGTGGCCGAAGGGGATACGGCTGATCGTCCGCAAGGAACGCCCGCACCCCGGCGCCCAGTTGCGTTTCACCGACGCCGACGGCATGCGCCTGACCTGCTTCGCCACCAACACTCCCGGCCAGGCGATCGCCGGGCTCGAACTGCGCCACCGCCAGCGCGCCCGCTGCGAGGACCGCATCCGGGACGCCCGCTCCACCGGCCTGCGCAACCTTGCCCTGCACGGCTTCGCGCAGAACCAGATCTGGCTGGAGATCATCCAGCTCGCCCTGGACCTGCTGGCCTGGATGCCGATGCTCGCCCTGACCGGCCACACCCGCCGCTGGGAACCGAAGAAGCTTCGCTTCCGCCTGTTCTCAGCCGCCGCGCAACTCGTCACCACCGGTCGCCGCCGCTACCTCCGCCTCGCGGCGCACTGGCCCTGGGCCGACGTGATCAGCACAGCGGCCGACCGGCTCCAAGCCCTGCCGAAACCCGGCTGACCAGCACCTTCGAGTCCCTCCGAGCAGCATCACCCCACCGGAGCAGTGGAACCCGGCGCCCACCCGACGCGACAGCCGGGCCACCAGCATTCCCACGACCAACCCGCAACAGCGAAACGGCCCGACGGAAGAACCGACGGACCGTCATGCAAGATCGAGG
>NZ_JBEXPH010000443.1:0-1646 GCF_040611955.1 Streptomyces sp. NPDC006510
GGGGTGCCCATGACGGTCGTCTACGACCGCACCAAGACCGTCGTCCGGCGGCATGTCGCCCCCGGCGAGGCGGTGCCGCTGCATCCCGAAGCGGTCGGATTCGCCGGCCACTACGACTTCGATATCGACGTGCTGGCCGCCTACCGCCCCACCGGAAAAGGCCGTGTCGAACGCCAGGTGTTGATCGTCCGCGACCACGTGCTCTCCGGGCGAGCCTTCTCCTCCATCGAGGAGATGGACGCCGCGTTCACGACCTGGGTGCCGCAGCGGCGGGCTCAGATCCACAAGACCCACCGTGAGGTGATCGGGCATCGTGCCACCCGGGACCACGCAGCCCTCAAAACGCTGCCGCCGGCCCCGTATCTCGTGGCCGAACGGCACCTGCGGCCCGTCGGCAAGGACTGCCTGATCGCGTTCGGCGGCAACCTCTACTCGGTGCCCGCCCGCAAGGTCCGACCTCGCCAGCTCGTCGAGATCCGAGCCACGAAATCGCAGGTCATGCTGCATTCCACGGTCCCCGACTCCCGCGGCGGAACACTGCTGGCCATGCACCCCCGGGCGGTCGGCCGCGCGGTCCGCGTGGTCGAGGAAACGCACTGGGACGGGCTGCCCACCGGCAAGGGACGCCGGACGACCACCGGCGAAGTCCCCGTCCAGTCACGTCACCACCGCCCCCTGGGTGAAGAGGCCGGACCGTTGCAGGCCCTGCTGAACCGGGCTGCGGCCACTCGCGTCGAGGTCGGCCGCCGGCCGTTGTCGGTCTATGACGAGCTCACTGGCACCCGCCCCTTCACCACCCACCGCACGACGGAGGAACCATCTTGAGCGAGCTGACCGGCAACCGGATCCGCACCACGGCCGCGAAGCTTGGCCTGCCCCATCTGGCGGAAACCATCAACGAGTTCGCCCGTCGCGCGGACGAGGGCAAGCTGGGCTACCTCGACTTCCTCGACCTGGTCCTCTCCGAGGAACTCGCCGTCCGTGACGACCGCCGCTTCCGCCAGGGCCTGCGGCTTTCCCGCCTGCCGCACCACAAGACGCTGGATGAGTACGACTTTTCCTTCCAGCCCGAACTCGACCCGCGCAAGATCAAGGATCTTGCCACCCTGTCCTTCGTCGAGGCCAAGGCCAACGCGGCCCTGCTCGGGCCGCCCGGGGTCGGCAAGACGCACATCGCCATCGCGCTGGCGGTCGCGGCCTGCCGGGCTGGCTATTCGATCTACTTCACCAGCCTCGACGACATGGTCCGCAACCTCAAGGCCGCCGAGGCGGCCGGGCGTCTGACCAGCAAACTCGGCTCCTACCTGCGGCCGAGCGTCCTGGTGGTGGATGAGGTCGGCTACCAGCCTCTGGAGCGGGCCGAGGCCAACCTGGTGTTCCAGGTGATCTCCAAGCGCTACGAGAAGGGCTCGATCATCCTGACCTCGAACAAGACCTTCAGCGAATGGGGCCAGGTCTTCGGCGACGAAGTCCTCACCACCGCCATCCTCGACCGCCTCCTTCACCACTGCGAAGTCGTCCCGATCAACGGGCCCAGCTACCGGCTGAAGAACCGCCTCCAGGCCATCGAGCGCGAGACGGACGTGGCCTGACAGGTGGGGACGAAGAAAGGTACGCAACTGGGGATCTAAGTCCGTACGCCGACA
>NZ_JBEXPH010000445.1:0-1634 GCF_040611955.1 Streptomyces sp. NPDC006510
CCCGAAAACACTGTTCCCACAAGGGAGTTGGCATCGCACATGTGATGTCAACGAGACTCGTCACATGTCGTCACCACCGACTACGGAACAGAGCCAAACGAGCAGTGGAGCCCGTCGAGGACTCGAACGATGATGCTCGGCGTCGTGGCTGTGATTCGGCCTCACAGCGAACTGACAAACACGTTGGCCGGTCTGCCACGGAGCTGCGACGATGCCCCTGTTTCCCGAGCGGAGGACGTTTGTTCGTTTTCGTGTGTGTGCGGTGTGGCGCCCAGCTGACCGCCCCGTTGTCCCAGGTCGCCCTGCCCGCCCATGCTCGCCAGCAGTACGGGAACGGGCTTCAGCTCCCGGTGCTCATGGAATCGGGGACGTTCGCCGTGGAACTGGAGCCCTGGGGGCCGCCGTGGCGAGGGTGGGAGGAGATCGATCCGGACGAGGCGGCTGCCCGCGGCATCTACGCGCCGGTCCACGCCCTGTCCGAAGGCGCGGCCAGCGCGGTCGTCATCGCACCGGGAGACACCCGTGGCGCTGTGCTGATCCCGGAAATGCGCGGCGGCGCCTGCTGCGGCTTCGGCGGGGGTGACGGCCCCAACATGGCCTGCGCGGGCTGCGGTCTTCTCGTGGCGAGCAGGGTCGACGACTGCTCGCTCTGGCAGGCAGTGTGGCTCGCCCCGAACGCCGTGCGTCGCTTTCCCGTCGAGGGCGCCGACGCCGGACTGCTGTCCTGGGCGGACCTGCTCGCGGAGGGGGTGGGCGTGCCCCCGTCCGAGCCGATCGCCCAGTGGGGAGCGCCGTTCGGGGCGAGCGACCGGTGGCATTGGAGCCCACAGTGGGTGGCGGCAGCCGGGCAGGCGCTCGCCCACCTCCTGGTGGCCTCGGAAGGCCGGGCGGTGACGGTTCAGGACGGCCTGACGGCAAAGATGTTCCAACGCGCCCTCGACACCCTGCTGCTGGCCGGACGGCCGACGCGGCGCGCCGTCCTGGCCGGACCAGGACAGCCGACCCGCAGCGCTGACGCCGACATCCTCCTCGTGCCGTCCCACCCGCAGACCGGGAAGGCATGGACCCCGGCCGCTCCGGCGCACTTGGTCCCATTGCCGTTCGGGGTGTGGCTCCGGCTGGTCTTCCCTGAGCGGCAGCTGGCCGTTCCTGCATCGGGTCCAATGCCCGACGGCGTCCTTCGCGACGACCCGCCCACGCCGAGTGTCCACGACGTGTTCCGAATTGACTGGGAAGTTTTCCAGCGAACCCTGGTCCGACTGCCTGCCGTCCGCACCCCGTGGCTACGCGAGATCACCGAGAACCTCACGGAGCACATGCGCACCGGCCTCCTCTAGCGGACTGACGGGGTGCCAGTTCCGATCGAACAGCGCCGGACAGCGGTGCCTCCCGAAGTAAGGTTCTGGCCCAGCTTCCGTGCAGCGGCCACTGTGAGTGACATCCGATCCTCTCGGGGCAGCTTCGGAAGTCGCCCGAAAATCAGCCGTCGCTTTGGCGGTTGGGCTGAAAGTCCGGGTCGTGGAAGAGGTTGCACTCGGGTTAGTACTCCAGTCTGACTTCGCGATCTTGTGGCCGTACCCGGCCGAGAACGGGTACGGCCACCGCGTGATCATCGGTTGGTGTGTGGACAAACG
>NZ_JBEXPH010000446.1:0-1608 GCF_040611955.1 Streptomyces sp. NPDC006510
AGCTGCTCGACCTCCCTGAACGAACCCTCGTCGAGGAGCAGCGCGATGCGCTCACGCGCCGTCAACTTGCCCTTGGCGTGCTGCGCCTCGGTCGCGCGGTCACTCGGTCCGCGACGGGCCTGCTCACGCAGGGCGTGCAGTTCCACGACGCGCCCCCGGACATCGGCCGGGGCGGTGTTCTCCGCGGTGCTCGCGGAGGCGGCGGGATCGATCGTCGTCGTCATGGCGGTCCCTTCACTGCCAGCTGAGCGGGGCGTTGTAGCGATCCGCGTGCCGCCACCAATGCGACCCGGCGACGGCCAGTTCCTCGGGCAATTCCGCCCGTTCGGC
Source organism: Streptomyces sp. NPDC006510 (assembly GCF_040611955.1). Taxonomy (NCBI): domain Bacteria; kingdom Bacillati; phylum Actinomycetota; class Actinomycetes; order Kitasatosporales; family Streptomycetaceae; genus Streptomyces; species Streptomyces sp. NPDC006510. The sequence continues at coordinate 331 of NZ_JBEXPH010000446.1, forward strand.
CCGCAACGCGAGCAACACCACGGTGAGCGCGGCCAGTTCCTCGTCGGTGGCCTGCCCCCGCTCGACGCTCAGCGCAATCCCGGAGCTGTCCGGACTGCCCATGTCACCCTCCTTCGCCTCCGGGGAGTTCACGACGGAGAACTCCCCGGCCCTTCATGGGACGGCGGATTCCTTGCGAGGGGCTACGCGGCTTCTATGTCCTTCTCCCGGGAGGCGGTTCAGCGGCGGCACAGGGCCGTGTCCACAACGCGCTCGACACGCTTCATGGCTGTCTTGTCGGTCGGCTGGACGGTCACCGCGACGTTGGCGGCACGTCCGTCGCGGGTGGCTCCACCCCGGGTCTCGTATCCCGGGAAGCTGCCGCCGTGGCCCCAGTAGACACCGCCGCAGGACAGCGGGAAGCTCACGAGCCCCAGTCCGTAGCGGGCGCCGGAGCCGAAGTATTCGGCGGGGACGGTGGTGCGCATCTGGGCGAGCTGGGCCGCCGGGAGGAGACGGCCGCCCAGGAGCGCGGTGAAGAACCGGTTGAGGTCGGAGTTGGTGGAGATCATCTGACCTGCCGCCCAGGCCCAGGAGGGGTCCATTTCCGTGACGTCGCTCAGGGGCGCGCCTGCCGAACCCCCGTCGTAGCCCTTGGGATGGGGTTCCCGGATGGTCGCGTCACCGGGGGCGGGGAAGTAGGTGTGGTGCAGCCCGACCCGTTTGATGACGCGCCGGTCCAGCTCCCCGGCGAGCGGCCGGCCGGTGACCTTCTGGACGATCAGGCCGGCCAGCACGTAGTTCGTGTTGCTGTACTCCCACTTCGTCCCGGGAGCGAAGCGGGCCTCGTGCTGGAGAGCGATGTCGAGGAGTTCGCGGGGGTCGTAGTGGCGTAGCTGGAGGTCGTACTCGGTGTAGTTGGGGAGTCCGCTGGTGTGCTGGAGGAGCTGACGGACGGTGATGTGGCGTCCGTCGATCCCCTTCCCGCGTACCAGGCCGGGCAGATAGGTGTCGACCGGGGCGTCCAGGCCGATCTTCCCCTCGCCGACCAGTTGCAGCACGACCACCGCGGTGAACGTCTTGGTGTTGCTGCCGATCCGCACCTGGCCGTTCCTGGGCACCTTCGAGCCGGTGGCCAGGTCACCCACCCCTGCGGTGTAGGTGCGGGTGCGGCCTTCCCGGTCCTTGACGCTCGCCAGCGCGGCGGGCATGCCGTCGGAGCGCACCAGCGCGTCCAGGCCGCGTTGGACGGTGTCCGGCCGGGCGGCGGCGGATGCCGCGGGCGGCGCCAGGGCGCCC
>NZ_JBEXPH010000447.1:0-1602 GCF_040611955.1 Streptomyces sp. NPDC006510
GTCGAACGCCTTATGCGCCGGGCCGGCCTGCGCGGAGTGATCCGGGCCAAGAGCCCGCGCACCACCCGCCCCGCTCCCGAGACCGACCGGCCTGCGCTCCGACGCCGACCTGATGATCTGGTGGCACGCGGGCACCTCCGACCAGCTCCAGGAGGCCTACAACCTTTTTCGCCGTACCCGGCTCGGCCGCGCCCTGGAACCGGTCTGGTCGAACATGGCCCTGCACCGCCCCGCCGAGTTCAACCGCTCCCACATCGCGGCGTTCCTTGCCGACGAGACCCCCCCGCGCCTACGTCAGCGTCTACCCTTTTGTGCGTTCCTACGACTGGTACCTGCTGCCCGACGAAGAGCGCCGCACGATGCTCGCTGACCACGGCAAGATGGCCCGCAGCTACCCGGACGTGCGCGCCAACACCGTCGCCTCCTTCTCCCTGGGCGACTACGAGTGGATCCTTGCCTTCGAGGCCGACGAGCTCCACCGCATCGTCGACCTCATGCGCCATCTGCGCGGCTCCGAGGCCCGCCGCCACGTCCGCGAGGAAATGCCCTTCTTCACCGGCCGCCGCAAGGACATCACCGGCCTCATCGCAGGCCTGGCATGACCACCCACACACGGAGCCGGGCGGACCGCGTGAGTCCCAAGGGCAGTGACTCGGGCCCTGAAAGGGGGAGCTGACAGGTCCGAATCCGGTGGATCGCGGCAAGAAAGTGCAGACAAGGCGTACGACAACCGCCACCTGCGCCAGGGGCTCCGCAGCCGAGGCATCACACCCCGCACAGCCCGCAAGGGCATCGAGTCCAGCGAACGACTCGGACGACACCGCTGGACCATCGAGCGCACCAACGCCCAACGGCGTGGCTTGTCGGCTGCCGCAGACTGCACCGCCGCTACGAACGCAAAGCCGAACACTTCCTGGCCTTCACCAGCATCGCCCGCACCCTCATCTGCTACCGCCTACTCACCAAATGAGACGATCTCTTACGCCCATCCGGACGATCCCGGCCTGCTGCCCGCCCTGATGCTGAATCATGCGGAGCTGGAACCCGGGCAGGCGCTGTTCCTCGGTGCAGGCATCGCGCACGCCCATCTGTCCGGCCTCGGCGTGGAGATCATGGCGAGTTCCGACAACGTCCTGCGCTGCGGGCTGACATCGAAGCACGTGGATGCGGCCGAGCTGCTGGAGATCGTCCATTTCACCGCGTTCCCTGTCCGAGCCGTCACCGCGCGGTGGGACGCGGAGACCGGGGAGCACGTGTACCCGGCCCCTGTCGACGACTTGAGACTCCCGCGGTTCGACCTCGTACGAACAGACGCGCCGCGCGCGCTCACGGCCGACGCGCCCCAGATCGTGCTCTGTGTCCGGGGTGAAGCGACCGTCACCTCGGAAAAGCGCTCGCTGGGGCTCGGCCCCGGCCGCGCTGTGTACGCTCCCGCAGGTGACACACTCCGGCTCGGCGGAGAGGGAAAGGTGTTCCGTGCTACGGCCGGACTCGCTCACACGACCCCTTACTGACTTCGGCCCGTTGGGGTGAACCTTCTCGAAGTCCCTGACGCGTTCGCCGTAATGGCTGTATTCCGTGGTGTGTGAGGTATGCGGATGG
>NZ_JBEXPH010000448.1:0-1602 GCF_040611955.1 Streptomyces sp. NPDC006510
CGGGACCGTCGATGACGGTCCCGGCCCCGCGTCGTCGCCTGTGAGGGGACGTCCGGCCGCACTGTACGCGGCCGTGGCTCAGCCGCGCTCGTACGCGGAGATCAGCTCGCTGCACCGCTTCACATCGGCGGCCATCGCCACGAGCAGGTCGTCGATCGAGTCGAACTTCAGCATGCCGCGCACGTACGCGAGGAAGTCCACCGCGACATGGAGCCCGTACAGGTCGAGGCCGACCCGGTCGATCGCGTACGCCTCCACCGTCCGCTCCGTGGCGTCGAACTGCGGGTTCGTGCCGACCGAGATCGCGGCGGGCATCGCCTCGCCGTTCACGTCCAGCCAGCCCGCGTAGACGCCGTCGGCGGGGATCGCGGTGTGCGGCAGGGTCTCCACATTGGCCGTGGGGAAGCCGAGCTCCCGGCCGCGCTGCGCGCCTCGGACCACGATGCCCTCGACCCGGTGCGGGCGGCCCAGGATCTCGGCGGCACCCGCCACATCGCCCTCGGCCACCAGCCGCCGGGTGAGGGTGGAGGAGAACGGCTCGCCGCCGCCCGCCTCGCCGCTCACATACAGGTCGATGACCTCGACCCGGTAGTCGTAGGTCTCACCGAACTCGGTGAGCAGCTGTACGTTGCCGGCCGCCTTGTGGCCGAAGCGGAAGTTCGGCCCCTCGATGACCAGCTGCGCGTGCAGCTTGTCGACGAGCACCTTCACGATGAAGTCGGCCGGCGCCAGCTTCGAGAACTCGGTGGTGAACGGCAGGATGAGCACCGCGTCCACCCCCAGCTCCGCCATCAGCTCGGCACGCCGGTGGTGCGGGGCGAGCAGCGGCGGATGGCTGCCGGGCCGTACGACCTCGCTGGGATGCGGGTCGAAGGTCACCACCACCGACGGCACGCCCAGCTCGCGGGCGCGCTCCACGGCCCGCCCGATGATCAGCTGGTGTCCGCGGTGCACCCCGTCATAGGAGCCGATGGTGACGACGCTGCGTCCCCAGTCCTGGGGGATGTCCTCCAAGCCACGCCAGCGCTGCACTCTGACCGCTCCTCGCCCGAACCTGTGTACGTGGGTTTGTCTCTTACGCAGGTCTAAGACTGCCATGCTCACGCCGCGCGGCCTGCATCGGCATCGCCTTCGGGCTTCCCAGCGCCTCCACCGTCCGCCGCGCACTCGGGCCGACGAGCACCGCCCATTCCTGCGGGGCGTCGGCCAGCCACCCGGTGACCAGGGCGGCGAATCCGGGCACGTCACGGGCGAGCTCGACCAGCCCGCGGTCGAACCGGACCGCGCCCTCGGGGGTCCGGACCAGCAGTGTCCCGGTGCGGTGGACCAGGGCGCGGGTACGGGCGGGGGCGCGCCCGCCGGAGCCGGTCGCGGCGGCCCGCAGCAGCGCGTCGAGCACGGCCGGATCACGGTGGGCGTCCTGCTCGAAATCCAGCAGGACCTCCAGCAGCTGTTCCCTCAGCGGCCCGGAGGCGGGGCTCCCCGGTGCGGCGAGCACCCCGGCGAGCGCCCCGCGTACCGGCGGCGGCACGGGTCGGTCCCGCAGCAGCCCGGTCACCAGGGGCAGCAGCAGGGCACGGGCGGCGGGGCCGCGCTCCAGCC
>NZ_JBEXPH010000449.1:0-1600 GCF_040611955.1 Streptomyces sp. NPDC006510
GTGCGCACCGTCGCGGTCAGCGGCGGCTCCGGCGACAGCCTCTTCGACGCGGTGCGCGCCGCGGGCGTCGACGCCTTCCTCACCGCCGACCTGCGCCACCACCCGGCTTCCGAAGCCGTCCAGCACTCCCCGCTCGGCCTGATCGACGCCGCCCACTGGGCCACCGAATGGCCCTGGTGCGAACAGGCCGCGGCGCAGCTCGACGCGATTTCCGACCGCCAGGGATGGGACCTGCGGGTCCATGTCTCGAAGCAGGTCACCGACCCCTGGACCACCACCACCCACCACTCTTCTGGAGCCCCCAACTGAACGCCGCGCCCGCCGACCAGATCCGACTTCTCGACGTCCAGGCCCTCGACGTACGCCTGTCGCAGCTCGCGCACCGGCGCAAGTCGCTGCCCGAGCACGCCGAGATCGAGTCGCTCACCAGCGACCTCGCGCAACTGCGTGACCTGCTGGTCGCCTCGCAGACCGAGGAGAGCGACACCGCCCGCGAGCAGACCAAGGCGGAGCAGGACGTCGACCAGGTGCGTCAGCGCGCCGCCCGCGACCAGCAGCGCCTCGACTCCGGCGCGGTCACCTCGCCGAAGGACCTGGAGAGCCTTCAGCGCGAGATCGCCTCGCTGGCCAAGCGCCAGGGCGACCTGGAGGACGTCGTCCTCGAGGTGATGGAGCGCCGCGAGTCCGCCCAGGAGCGCGTCACCGAACTGTCCGACCGGGTCTCCGCCGTCCAGGCCAGGACCGACGACGCGACCGCCCGCCGCGACGCCGCGACCAAGGAGCTCGACGAGGAGGCCGCGACCGTCACCAAGGAGCGCGAGCTCGTCGCCGGTTCCGTCCCCGCGGACCTGCTGAAGCTGTACGACAAGCTCCGCGTCCAGCAGGGTGGGGTCGGCGCCGCCCGCCTCTACCAGCGCCGCTGCGAGGGCTGCCGCCTCGAACTGAACATCACCGAGGTCAACGACGTGAAGGCGGCCTCCCCGGACACCGTCCTGCGCTGTGAGAACTGCCGCCGCATCCTGGTCCGTACGGCGGAGTCGGGCCTGTAATGACCCAGCCGCGCCAGTTCGTCATCGAGGCCGACGGCGGGTCACGGGGCAACCCCGGGCCCGCCGGTTACGGAGCGGTCGTCATCGACGCGGTGACGGGCGAGACCCTCGCCGAGGCCGCCGAGTACATCGGCGTCGCGACGAACAACGTCGCCGAGTACAAGGGCCTCATCGCGGGCCTGAAGGCGGCGAAGGCGCTGGTACCGGACGCCTCGGCGGACGGCGCGGTCCAGGTGCGGGTCCGGATGGACTCCAAGCTGGTCGTGGAACAGATGTCGGGCCGCTGGAAGATCAAGCACCCCGACATGAAGCCGCTCGCGGCGGAGGCCGCCAGGATCCTGCCGGCCTCCGCCGTCACGTACGAGTGGATCCCGCGCGAGAAGAACAAGCACGCCGACCGGCTCGCCAACGAGGCGATGGACGCGGGCAAGCGAGGCAAGCAGTGGGAGCCGTCCGCGTCGACGGCCGCCCTCGACACCCCCCGGCCCTCGACCACCGCCGGCCTGCCCCCGGTCTCCGGCCCGCCCGGTGACGCGGCGGCGGGCGCGGCC
>NZ_JBEXPH010000450.1:0-1572 GCF_040611955.1 Streptomyces sp. NPDC006510
GCGGCTGCGGGCGACCAGCGCCCGGCCGCCCCGGCGGCCGATCCAGTAACCCGCCTGGGCACCCAGCAGCGCGCCGGCCACGGTGGCGACCAGGACCTGCGGCAACGACAGCCGCACCGGGCCGTGGGCGCCGGACACGCAGAGCAGGCCCGCCGTGAACAGCAGGGAATCGCCGGGGAGGAAGAAGCCGATGAGCAGTCCCGTCTCGGCGAAGAGCACGACGGCGATGCCCAGCGCACCGAACGCCCCGAGCAGTGACCCCGCGTCCAGCAGGTTCACCGCCTGTGGCGCGGACGCCAGTGAGAATACGGACACGGTGGAGGGTCTCCCATAATGGTGAGCGGGCGGCCCGACGGAGCGCCCGGACTGACTACAGTGATGTAGACGGTCTACATCACTGTAGACGCCCGAAGGGGGAGGAGAGTTCCCATGTCCCAGGTGAAGGGGATATCGAACGGCGAACCCGGCCCCCGCCCGCACGGCGAACCGGCAGCCGGACCGACGCCGGAAGCGGCCCCGCGTCACCCGTCACCGACCCCCGCCGGACCGGAACGGCGACCCGCCGGCGAGCTGGAGTCCACGATCCTGGCGGCGCTGTGGGCGGCCGGAGCGCCGCTCACCCCCGGTCAGGTCCAGGGGGCGATCGGCGCGGAACTCGCCCGCACCACCGTCACGACGATCCTGTCCCGCCTCTACGAAAAGGGCACGGTCGCCCGCACCCGGGCCGGTCGCGGATTCGCCTACACACCCACCGAGGACGCGCCCGGACTGACCGCCCGCCGCATGCACAGCGAGCTGCGGAAGCAGGAGGACCGCGGCACGGCCCTGGCCCGGTTCGTGTCCCAGCTCACCGACGAGGACGAGCAACTGCTCCGGGACCTGCTCGACGGAGAAGCCCCGTGATCTACGCCGTGTGGGTGCCGCTGCTGATGCCGTTCCTGGCGGTGCCCGCGGCCCGCCGTCTGGCGGACGCGCTGTCGCCGGTGAATGCCGTACGGCTGCTCGCCGCGACGGGCGTCGGCCTCGCCCTGTGCAGCGTCCTCGCCCTGGTCCTGCTCGTGGTGCCCGGCGCGACCCGGTTCTCCGCGGTCTCCGCCGTGGGCGAAATGGTCCGACCGCTCTCCGACGCCGCCCCCGCCGTCGCCGTGACCCTGGCAGCCGCCGCACTGGCACTCCTCATGGGCTGCACTGCCGCAGTCGCCCGTGCCGCCCGCCGCCACTGGGCTGAGCTGCGCCGTTCCGGACGGTTCGACGGGCGCGCCGATGGCGAGCTGGCCGTCCTGCGCGACAGCCGCCCCGACGCCTACGCGCTGCCGGGCCGCCCCGGCACTCCCGGCCGGATCGTCGTCACCACGGGAATGCTGCGCGCCCTCGACCCCGCCGAACGCGATGCCCTGCTGGCACACGAACGCGCCCATCTCGCGGGCCGCCACCATCTCTTCATCGCCGCGACCGAAGCAGCCGCGCTCTGCCACCCGGCGCTGCGTTCCCTGCGTGCCCCCATGGCATACGCCCTGGAGCGCTGCGCCGACGAGGCGGCCGCCTCCGCCGTCGGCGACCGACGGATCGCAG
>NZ_JBEXPH010000451.1:0-1571 GCF_040611955.1 Streptomyces sp. NPDC006510
GCGGCGCGTCGGGTGACGGGAGCGATGGCAAGGCCGCCATCGTTGTCGGCACCACGGACCAGTTCGTCGCCTCGAAGGGCAATCCCGCGCCGCTCATATCACAAGCCAGAGCAAAGGGAAACACCTGACCAATCAAGACCGTTTAAACATTGAACGTTGGCACAATAAAGAAGGACTGAGCAACCGTGAGATTGCGCGCTTATTGAATAAAGCTCATGGGACGATTGACAGAGAGATGAAGCGAGGGGAAATCCAGCTCAAGCGGAAGGTAAAATACTCTGCTAAAAAGGCTCAAGAAAATTATGAAGGATTGAGGGCTCACAGTGTTCGTCCGAGTAAACTCACGACTGAGATTGATTGTTATGTGAGTACACGTCTTAAAGAAGACAAGGACTCTTTGGAAGTCATTCATCAGGCTCTAAAAGGAGTTTCTCTGAGCAGCCTCTACAATTGGGTCAACTGGGGCTGGTTAGAAGCCAAGCGTCATCATCTTTTCTATCCGCAGTATAAGGCGGCAGAGAAAATCAAACCTCGTGCGCCAAAGCATCCTTTTGGCAAGTCTATTGAAGAACGGCCTGAGTTCATTAACAATCGCTTAGAAGTGGGGCATTACGAGATTGACACGGTCATTCTTACGAGAGCTAAGAACAAGGTGCTTTTGACGCTCACAGAGCGAAAATACCGCACGGAGATCATTCGCTTGATTGATGGGAAAACAGCACAGGCGGTCAATGATGAGCTGGTGGAACTTCAAAAAAGTTATGACTTCAAATCCATTACCCCTGACAATGGCCATGAATTTGCAAGGCTCTCTGAGGTCGTAAGCTGTCCAGTTTACTATGCACACGCCTACGCGAGCTTTGAGCGAGGGACGAATGAAAACCATAACCGAATGATTCGTAGGCATCTGCCAAAAGGCACAACAAAGACGACCCCTGAAGAAGTCGCCGCTATCGAGTATTGGATGAACCATTATCCAAGAAAAATGTTCAACTATAAGAGTTCATATGAGATGAGCTTGGCTGGCTAACTTGGACTTGCAATTTGCGATAATAAAATACTTATAACTTTTTTAATATAAATCAAGAAAAAAGCTTTCCCTAAGCGATTTTTTATGGTATAATGTTTTGTAAGGCTGTGTACCAGCCAAATTGTTGGAGGAATTTTTTTTACAAATGAACGAATTTGAAACATTATTAAACAGCGTTGAAGACGTTAAAGTACGTGACGTCGTTAAGGGTGAAATCCTTTCAGTTGAAAACGGGCAAGCAACTGTTGCCATCGTAGGAACTGGTGTTGAGGGTGTCCTTACACTTCGCGAAATCACTAACGATAAAGATGCTGATATCAATACATTCGTTAAACCTGGAGATGTTCTTGATTTGCTTGTTATCAAACAAATCGTTAGTAAAGAAGCCGAAGGTGCAAACGTATATCTCCTTTCATTGAAACGTCTTGAAGCTCGTAAAGCTTGGACTCAATTGGAAGGCAAAGAAGGCGAAATCGTAACAGTTAAAGTTACTAAAGACGTTAAAGGCGGACTTTCAGTAGACTATAACGGTGTTCGTGGA
>NZ_JBEXPH010000452.1:0-1553 GCF_040611955.1 Streptomyces sp. NPDC006510
ACCGGCACGGCGGCGAGATCCCGGCGCAGGTCGGTGCTGGCAGACTCGGGGATGATCACGGTGGTGTGGCCGAGCGCGATCAGCTGGAAGAGCTGTGTCAGGTTCCGTACCTCTGGCCCTGGTCCCTCCGGGTAGCTGCCGCCGTGGCCCGGCCAGCGTGCCATCGGGAGTTCCGGCAGTGCGGTGACCTCGGCTACCCGGATCTGGGAGCGGCCGGCGAGGCGGTGAGAGGCGGGCAGGATCGCCACCTGTCCCTCGGTGTACAGAATTTCGGTGTCGAGTCCGGCCGCCGAATCGAAGGGCAGGTGCAGCAGAGCCACATCGGCTTGCCCGTTCTGCAGCAGTTCCTGTTGCTGATGCGCTTCGCAGAGCAGCAGATCAACGGTGGCTGCACTGGGCTCCGCGCGGTACGCATCGAGCAGTTTGGCCAGCAACTCGCCGGTGGTGCCGGATTTGACGGCGAGGACGAGGCGGGGGCGGCTTTGCGCGGCCTGCTGGGTACGCCGCTCGGCTGCGGCTAGCGCGCTGAGGATCGAGCGTGCCTCGGACAGCAGGACTGCCCCGGCCTCGGTGAGCGTGACCCTGCGGCTGGTGCGCTCCAGCAGTGTGACCCCGAGCTGTCGTTCGAGCTGGGCGATGGCGCGGGACAGGGGTGGCTGGGCTATCTTCAGACGCTGGGCGGCCCTGCCGAAGTGCAGCTCCTCGGCGACGGCGACGAAGTACCGCAGCTCGCGTATCTCCATGCATGCACGGTAACCGTGGGAAGGGCCGATTGATACCGTCCGGGTATCGCTGCGCTGCCGAGATGGTGTTGGTGTCTGGCCGAAGCGCAGCCATGCTCGGTGTCATGAGTGAGAAGACGATTGCGCTGGTCACCGGCGCGAACAAGGGAATCGGGTACGAGATCGCGGCCGGGCTGGCTGCGTTGGGTTGGAGCGTCGGTGTCGGCGCCCGGGACGAGCAGCGCAGGACGGACGCCGTGGCGAAACTGCGCGCGGCAGGCGCCGACGCGTTCGGCGTGCCCTTGGACGTGACCGACGATGAGAGCGTGACCGCCGCCGCGCGGTTGATCGAGGAGCGGGCGGGACGCCTTGACGTGCTGGTCAACAACGCCGGCGTCGCGGGCGGCTGGCCGGAGGAGCCTTCGACCATCGACCTGGAGACCGTGCGGCGGCTGGTGGAGACCAACGTCATTGGCGTCATCCGGGTCACCAACGCGATGCTGCCGCTGCTGCGCCGCTCGGCGCACCCGAGGATCGTCAACCAGTCCAGCCATGTCGGCTCTCTGGCGCTGCAGACCACGCCCGGCGTCGACCTCGGAGGGATCAGCGGGGCCTATGCGCCGACGAAGACCTTCCTCAACGCCGTCACCATCCAGTACGCCAAGGAGCTGAGCGGCACCAACATTTTGATCAACAACGCCTGCCCCGGCTACGTGGCCACCGACCTCAACGGGTTCAGCGGTACTCAGACCCCTGAGCAGGGCGCGGCAATCGCCGTCAGGCTGGCGGCTCTGCCCGACGACGGCCCCACCGGTCAGCTGTTCGATGACA
>NZ_JBEXPH010000453.1:0-1549 GCF_040611955.1 Streptomyces sp. NPDC006510
GTGGCTCTGGCAAGATTTTCGTAGCCGGAGATCATCCTGGTGCCGCGGCAGTCTGGTTTGCGGGGTGGGTAGCCTTTGAGTGCGTTCTGTTGAACTGTCAAAGCTGTTACCGCACTTGGCTGGAATGCTGATGTTCTCGGTGGATACTTCCAGTTCCATCATGGTGATCCAGGCCCGTATGCGCTCTCGTGCTCCAGCGGGATGTAGTGGGTGTGGCGTCCTGAGCGACTGGGTCCACAGCCGGTATGTACGGCGCCTCGCCGACGTCGCTCTTGGAGGTCGACCTCTGCGCATCGACTTGTCCGTACGCCGCCTGTACTGCGAGAACCCGACCTGCCCGAAGGTGACCTTCGCCGAGCAAGTGCCGGGGCTGACCGTGCGCTACCAGCGGCGCACCCCACAGTTGCAGCGCCTGGTAGAGGCTGTCGGTGTGGTGCTGGCCGGCCGGGGCGGTGCCCGAATGCTGCGGATCCTGAACGTCACGCTCTCGCGATGCACCGTTCTGGCCCAGCTGATGCGGGTGCCGCTTCCGCTACGGGAGACACCCCGGGTGCTGGGGGTGGATGACTTCGCGCTCTACGGCGATACCTACGGCACCCTTCTTGTCGACGCCACCACCCGGCTCCCGCTCATCCTCTGGGAAGGGCGCGACGCGGAACAGCTCAGCCACTGGCTTCGCGAGCACCCGGGTGTCGAGGTCGCCTGTCGCGACGGCTCCCTCACCTACCGGCAGGGCATCACCGCCGGCGCACCCGACGCCGCGCAGGTCAGCGACCGCTTCCACCTCTGGCAGGGCCTCTCCCGCCGCGTTCAGGACATCGCCTCCGCCCACCGCGGCTGCCTGCCCGCCGCACTGCCACCAGACACAGACAGGGAGACAGATCCCGCACCGGTCGAGAAGACCACCGGGAACACCGCGGCGGACACCCGGGCCGGGCGGCATGCCCGAAGGCTTTTCGAGGCCGTGCATGCCCTGACCCGCACCGGCCGGAGCCACAGCTCCGTGGCCCGGGAGCTCGGCCTGGACCGCCGCACCGTGCGCAAGTACGCCCGCGCCCGCACCTGGCAGGAAGTGATGCGCCGCCCGCCCCGCAAGCCTTCCACCCTGGACCCCTACCTCGACTACCTGCAACAACGCTGGGACGAGGGACAGCACAGCGCGAAGATCCTGCACGAGGAACTCCGGACCAAGGGCTACCTCGGCCACTACCAGCGCGTGAAAATGGCCGTCGCACCCCTCCGACGGGGCCTGCCCCTGGACGAGCCACGCGAGCGACCGCCCTCCCCACGCGAAGCCGCCCGCTGGATCACCACCCACCCGGGCCGACGCAACCCCCACATCAACGAACGCCTGCCCCGACTCCTCGACCACTGCCCTGAACTCAGGCACACCCACGACCTGGTCCGCCGGTTCGCCGCCATGCTCGACAGCCGCGACGCCACACCCCTCCCGGGCTGGCTGGACGACCTCGCGAACAGCGCACTGGCCCCTCTCGCCGGCCTCGCCGGAGCCCTGCGCGAAGACCGCCATGCCGTCGCCCAGGGCATC
>NZ_JBEXPH010000454.1:0-1535 GCF_040611955.1 Streptomyces sp. NPDC006510
AAAATAAGTTACGGTGTTCAAAGAATAGTTTTCTAACAGCTCTAAGCATTTGAGTGTTTGCTTTGACATAGTCAGGGCTATTAATGATTTCTTTTTCTTGTTCTAACCAGTCTTTCAAACTGTCTTGATAACCTGCGATATTGATGACTTTTTTGCTGTCTTCGCCATAATCTGTGAAGTTCTCTATTGTAGGTTTTGGACTTCTTACGTTTCCCTGTGGTGTTTCTGCCACAAGTTTATCTAATTGGTCTGTCATGACTTCCTTTCTATTTCATCTTGAATACACTTTTCCAAATAGTTGCCAGCTCGTCATCAGGTAAGGGCGGACTGGTTCGATTGTTAAAGGTTCGCAATAAGTCCATGCAATGATTGTTATCAATGCCGATTTTTCTCCAGTAGTGGAGAATGCGGTTCGTGTCATTGTTTCGATTCCCTTTTCGTGCGCCTTGGTTGAATAACTCCCACATTTCAGCGCCATAAGTCCGACTTCCTAGCGTTGGGTTCTGTCTTTTTTGTGGTCGCTGTATCATTTCAAGTAACCAGTCAGGACAATCGCAAAGACTATCGAAAGTTAAAGGCTCGTTAGTTTCTGTATCATTCAAAGGGATATAATCGCCGTCTGTACGTTTGCTTGGGTAGATTGGGGTAAAGTGTGTTTTTATCTCCACGCCGTCCGCTAGTTCACTGACAAGCGGACTATTAAAAATTGTTTTAGGAACTTTAAAGAAAACATGCAAGCCGTTGCCTGTGGGTGTCTTTTCAACATAGGTACTTAATATTTCGCCCTCGCTGTGTTCATTCCACAAGCGACTGAAAACATTCCGTCCATTCTGTCCGTTTTGGTGCTGGTCTAAGTCAATACAAATCAAACCGCTATTTCTAAGATTAATCATGATGTTACGGTTCGGTATTTCATCGAACCACGCGCTTACTGTGATTTCATCAAGGCTTCCTGAGGAACTCCCCTTTATAATTGCCCTTTCGCTTTTTCCTACAGGATAACCAGCGATAACAGAAAAGCCACGACTAATACAGTTTAGGGCTTGTTCTTTGGGTGTCAATAGTCATTCCTCCTTAAAAAGTTGGTCAATCCAATCAAGTTCCGCAAGGGTGTAGCCGTTGACCGCATTATTAATCGCTATGCCTGTGCGTTGTTTCTTGATAATTCCGGCTCTGCGCTCGTCTTCGTTAGTTGGAATAAAATAGCCGTTATCAATCGAACCAATGGCGCAACCCTGCTTATGGAGGTACTCAATTCTGCTCTGAAGCGTTCTAAAATCAATATCAAGGGCTTGTGCTAAAATCTTGCCTTTGACAGCTCGGTCAATTCCTCTGTGTTCGGCAAGAAATTTAATAATATTTTGGTCTAACGTCTGTAAGTCAGTTATCTTCATTGAGATACCCCCAAATTCTAGTAATCGTTTCTAAAAATTGCTCATAGCTTGCTCTCTGTCTAGCTTCGCCAATCAAGGCAAACATTAAAACAGTAATAGCTTCGTTGCTTGTATCGATGATAAGATACTCTAAATTGTCCT
>NZ_JBEXPH010000455.1:0-1509 GCF_040611955.1 Streptomyces sp. NPDC006510
CAGACCGAACCCCGTCGCCCGGTGCCGGCGCAGCTGCTCGACCTCCCTGAACGAACCCTCGTCGAGGAGCAGCGCGATGCGCTCACGCGCCGTCAGCTTGCCCTTGGCGTGCTGCGCCTCGGTCGCGCGGTCACTCGGTCCGCGACGGGCCTGCTCACGCAGTGCCAGCAGTTCGGCCACACGGCCACGGGTGTCGCTCGGCTCGCCCGGGGTTTCGTCCACAACGGTCATGTACCGACCCTACGAAGCCGGGCAAGTAAACCCTGCCGTCGACTCCGTACAGTCTCCTGACCCGTTTCCTGGTGGAGCCCGACAGAATCCGGGCGGCATGCAGGCGAAGTACCAGCCAGTACGGGTCTGTCTTTGTACGAGTCCGACAAAGGCTCACTGTGGTCTGCTGCACACCCCTGTCAGTCTGGGGGTATGGGCCGGTTGGGCGTCCTGGACCCGCTGGACGTCGTCCAGGCGGTCCCGCACCGGGGCATCGGGGTGGGCGATGGTCAGCAGCACCGCCTCGTAGAAGGCGTCCCGCACGGCGGCGGGCATCACATCGGAAGCGTCCAGACAGAGCGGCACCCGCTGGTCGGTCAGACGGCTGCTGATCTGCTTCTCGACCGTACCGTTCCTGGCGGGCACGTCGGAGTTCGGCGAGAATACCCCGGCCTTGCGGCCCCACTCCTCCTGGGCCTCCCGGGAGGTGAGCCGGGTGAGCAGATCGCGGGCCTGTGCGGAGTTGCCGAAGAGCGCGGCGAAGTCGGCGGACACCTCGCGGCCCTTGATCCTCGGGCCCGAGGGCAGCAGCGGCGCGGAGTCCGTGAAGGCGGCCCGCCCGCTGTGGTCCCCGTAGAAGGACCGGGCGAAGGAGCCCTGGTGCTCCAGGGCGCAGCCGCCGTCGAAGAGCAGTCCGTGCCCGCCGGGCCGGCCCCGGTGGTCGCGGAGCAGGGCCTGGCCGGCGGCCTTCCCGTCCTGGGCCAGCAGGCCGGCCCACAGGCTCCAGGCATTGATCACCGGGCCCTCCGTCCACTTCAGGTCCCCGGTCGCCCACCGCTCGTACAGCACCGGGCCCGCCGTCTGCAGGATCAGGTCCTCGATCCAGTCGCTGCCCGGCCAGCCCGAGGCGCCGTCGTCGCCCATGCCGACGCACCAGGAGGCCAGTGGCGCGGGGTAGGAGGGCGGCGGCCGGTCCTTGCGGTACCAGACGATGCTCTTGAGGTCCGTCTTGAGCGGCACCCAGAGATCCGCCTCTATGCCCTTCGCCTCCGGCTGCCACGGCATGCCGTACTTCGCGGCCGTGTCCTTGCCGCCCAGCGGGTGCAGCCGCCGCTCCGCGGCGTACTCGACGAGATCCCCGACGCCCGGCAGGATCGCGATGTCGGGCGGATTGCCCGCCTGCACCGCGGCGAGCAGGACCTCCCGGGTGGCGGCGGTGCCCTGGTAGGTGTACGGGGTGCCCAGGGTGTCCAGGACGGCCTTGAACTGGGTCTCCTGGTTGTCGGTCCACGGCCCGAG
>NZ_JBEXPH010000456.1:0-1456 GCF_040611955.1 Streptomyces sp. NPDC006510
TGGGATCTGAAGCCGCAGGGTATTCAGGGTGTGCTGAAGACGACGGGTGAGGTTGCGTCGAAGATTCAGACGCATGCGACGTCGTACGGGGATCATCTGTCGTCGGCGGCGTCGAGTGCGGGCACGATCACCGCCGAGGGCGGAGACGGCGGCGGTGGTGGTGGCAAGGGCGGGGAGCAGGCCGTGGGTGGTCTGGTCGCGTTGGCGTTGTCGCAGTTCGCCGAGCACACCACGCCTGATCTGAAGTTCATCGCGGCGCGGGCGGGGAAGTCGCTGACGGGTGCGGTGGACGCCACGACGGCGTATCTGAACGGTGATCTGGATATGGCGGCCGAGGCGCAGCGCAAGGCTTTGGGTGCGGTGGATCTGGATCCGAAGAAGCCGGGGGTGCAGTCGCGGTGATCAAGCCCGAGGCGATTCCGCAGTACACGGGTGATCTGGGTCAGCTGGAGAAGGACCACGCGAGCCTGACGAAGGACGCCGGTCATATCCGGGACACCGGTTCGTCCGTCCACACCCACTTCCAGGCGTTGTCCGCCTATTACAAGGCGCCCGAGGCGGAGCAGTTGTTCGCGTCGACGAAGCCGGTGAAGGACCGGGCCGACGGCTTCGCGGACGATCTGGAGAAGGTCGCCTCGTCGTTGTCGGACTACGCGAGCGAGATCCGCCCGCTGGTCACGAAGCTCGCGCAGCTCAAGACGGACGCGACGGCGTTCGTGAACGAGAACAAGGACGACGAGGACTGGGAGTACGACGGGGACAAGGTCGAGGAGCACAACCAGCTCCGCGACGACATCACCGCCACCGTCGCCGCGTTCTGGGCCGCCGAGCGGACCTGTCACAACAAGATCACCGCCCTGTTCGGCGGGACGCAGATGGTCGCCGGTGACGGCTCCGAGCGCAAGGACCAGTACGGGTTCAACGCGGATGACCTGAAGAACGCGAAGCTTCCCTGGGGCGACCCCGTCGAGGAGAAGCACCACTGGTACGAAGTCGGGCACTGGGTCAAGTCGTTCGTGTGGGACGGGCTGATCGTCGACGGGATCTGGGGCACCATCAAGGGCCTGGGGACCCTCGTCGGGTTCGGCGGCTGGGACGCGATGGGACAGGCCTGGAAAGGCCTGGCCCAGCTCGCGACCGGCCTCGTCATCAGCGCCGTCCCCGGCGCCGGAACCCTGTTCTGGGCCCTGCCCGACGACAAACTGCCCTCCTGGCTGCGTGACTCACGCACCGCGATGAAGGAAACCGGCAAGGCCCTCGTCGCGTGGGACGAGTGGGGCAAGAACCCCGGCCGGGCGGCCGGGGCGGTCACGTTCAACGTCCTGACGACCGTGTTCACCGGAGGCGCCGGCGGCGCCGTCGCGGGAGCCGGCAAGGCCGGAGCCGTCGCGAAGGTACTCTCCGTCGCCGGCAAGGCCGGCAAGGTCATCGACCCCATGACCTACATCGCCAAGGG
>NZ_JBEXPH010000457.1:0-1454 GCF_040611955.1 Streptomyces sp. NPDC006510
TTAGTACTCCAGTCTGACTTCGCGATCTTGTGGCCGTACCCGGCCGAGAACGGGTACGGCCACCGCGTGATCATCGGTTGGTGTGTGGACAAACGAAGATCGTGCGGTGGCCGCGGGCCATAGCGTAGACCCTGCCCGCTGGCGGGAGATGTTCGACCAGGCCATGGCCCGGATCGCGGGCCGCTTCGGCCGAGTTGAACCGAGGGCGAGTGCCCGTGCCTATCTGCTCGGGCTGTTATCGAAGGCGGAGCGGAAGAACTGCTGGCAGCTGGCCGAACAGGCCGGCCCGGCCCGGCCGGGGCCGATGCAGCGGCTGCTGCGCTACGCACGCTGGGACGCCGACGCCGTCCGCGACGATGTCCGTGCCTACGCCGTCGAACACCTCGGCACCGACGGCGCGGTGCTGATCGTGGACGAGACCGGCTTAGTGAAGAAGGGCCATGCCTCGGCGGGCGTGCAGCGCCAGTACACCGGCACCGCCGGACGCATCGAGAACTCCCAGGTCGGCGTCTTCCTCGCCTACGCCACCAGCCGGGGACGGGCACTGATCGACCGCCGCCTCTACCTGCCCGAGCAGTCCTGGTGCACCGATCCCGAACGCCGCCGGGCGGCCGGGATACCCGACGAAGTGCAGTTCGCGACCAAACCCCGCCTGGCCCGGGAGATGATCGCCGCCGCGCTGGAGGCCGAGGTGGAGGCACCGTGGGTGACCGGTGACGAGGCCTACGGGCAGGACCCGCAGCTGCGTGCCGCCCTGGAGGCACGTGGGACCGGCTACGTGATGGCCGTCGCCCGCTCGATGCGGGTGCGGATCAACCAGGGCCGCACCGCCGTCCGCGCGGACACCGTCGCCGAACGGCTGCCCGCCACCGCCTGGCAGCGGCACAGCGCCGGCCCCGGCGCGAAGGGCCCGCGCCACTACGACTGGGCCTGGATCCACATCGGCACCGACGATCACCGCCACCTGCTCATCCGCCGCAACCGCACCACCGGAGAACTGGCCTTCTATCTGTGCTGGTCACCCATCGCGGTCACCCTTGCGGAGCTGGTCCGCGTCGCCGGTGTCCGCTGGAGTGTCGAGGAGTGCTTCCAGGCCGCCAAGGGCCAGGTCGGACTCGACCACTACCAGGTTCGCAACTGGACCTCGTGGCACCGGCCCATCACGCTCGCCATGCTCGCCCTGGCCTTCCTGACCGCCCTCACCACCGACGCGGCATCCAAGAGGTCAACCGGTCCGCACTACCCGACTCGCGACAGCGAACCGATCTCCCTGACCGTCCCGGAGATCCGCCACCTGTTCACCCTCGTCTTCAGCCCGTCGGCCGTGACCGCTGCCAGGCTGCTGCACTGGTCAATCTGGCGCAGACGCCACCAGGCAACAGCCCGACACAGCCACTACCGACGACGATCCGCCGACGAACCTGCTGGATAGATCACGAAACCACACTGGAGTA
>NZ_JBEXPH010000458.1:0-1432 GCF_040611955.1 Streptomyces sp. NPDC006510
CTTCAGGAGTCCACACAACCCCCGATGATCACGCGGTGGCCGTACGCGTTCCCAGCCGGGTCTACCAGCATCGCGAAACCAGACTGGAGTACTAGATGCAATACCGGTGATTTAGGTGACCTTTTGGCATCTACTGAGCTGCATCTGCTGGCGGTTGGCGGGCGCGACTGCCCCGCGATGGCCGTGATCGGCGTGGTCCGCCTCTGGGACGGATCAGTGCCTGGCCGAGCTGGACGGCTTCGCCGTGGTGCCCCGAGAGTCGTCGGTGGGAATCGAGCCGTCGGCCGGGATCTGCTGGCTCCGGTCCGTGTGCGGCTTGAGACTTTTCGCCTTCTGGTTGACCTGCGGGTCTACGAAGTACTGCCAGCGCGAACTCGTCACGATCGAACGCAACTCGTCCAGACTCAGCGGCGGGTCGAGATCGACGACGGGCCCGTCTTCGATGTCCGCGCCGTTGGACGTGCCCACGACGACCCGCATCCCGTCCGTACGGAGCAGATCCGCGTGCCGCCTCAGCAGCAGCCCGGACTGGTCCTCGTACACCATCAGTACCGAGCCGTCGCGCAGGTTGGAGACCCCGCAGGCGGACATCTTCCCGCCCTCCGGCACGCGATGCTCGCAGGAGTAGAACCCCTTCAAGGTGTGCGCCGGCTCCGTCCCGTGCTGCTGGACGAACATGTCGCGCCCGAAGCTCAGCTGCAGATTGACCTGCACCTCCGCCCCGGCCGGCCAGCCCTCGGTTCTGAGCCGGCCGAAGACCTCATACCCCATCGGGGGACTCTGCTGGCTCTCGTACCCCGAGGTCCGTTCCTGGGGCATCAGCTCTTTCAGCGTCTGCACGGTCGCCCGCCCCGTGATCCGCTCTGTCCCGGCCGGCGGCTGCGGATTCTTCGGCAGCTTCGAGAAGTCAGGGATTGTCACCTTGCCCGGCTTGGCGCCTGGCCCCGCCGAAAGCGTCTCCACATCGACCGTATACGTCGGGAAGTACGCGCCGAACAGCGACGCTCCCGCCACCACCCCGGCGACCGCGAGCACGCCCACGCCGACCGCGATCCGGCGTCGGCTGCGCATCCGCCTGCCCTGGCGCGTCGCTCCGTCGACCAGGGCGCGCGTCGGCGGTCGCACATCGCCGACGGCTTCCCCCATGACCTTGTTCAGTTCGTGCTCGTCCAGCTTCATGTCTGTCTCTGCCCCTCTCTCAGATCGTGGTGAGCGATTCGCGCTCGCTGCCGAGCAGTTCGCGGAGCCTGGCCAGCGCGGCCATGCTGCGATTGCGCACCGTGCCCGGCCGCAGGCCGAGTTCCGAGGCGGTCTGCTCGACACTGCGGTCCTCCCAGTACTGACTTCGGCCCGTTGGGGTGAACCTTCTCGAAGTCCCTGACGCGTTCGCCGTAATGGCTGTATTCCGTGGTGTGTGAGGTATGCGGATGGG
>NZ_JBEXPH010000459.1:0-1431 GCF_040611955.1 Streptomyces sp. NPDC006510
GCCGCGACATCCGCGAGTCCGATGAGCGCCAGGGCGGGCAGTGCCGCCAGCACCGCGGCGGCCCCGCCCGCCTCGGGCAGTGCCGCCAGCACCGCGGCGGCCCCGCCCGCCTCGGGCAGTGCCCGTGCCCCTGGCGCACCGATGCGTACAGGGCCGCACCGCCCACCGCGCAATTGGTGAGGCGCTGCACGAAGAGCGCTGGGTGGCCAGCGCGAACAGTGCTGTCATTGCATGCCTCGCAGTACAGTGCGGTGAACGGTTGGGTGCACCACACCGTAGTGCAGTATTTTCGACCCTGTCATTCAGAATATTGGACGGAATGTGTCTGACCTCGATCAGCTCACTCAGTCGCTCGCGCGCAATCTCAAGCGCTGGAGGGGGGAACGCGGCTTCACCCTGGACGTGCTCGCCGCCCGTGCCGGGGTCAGCCGCGGCATGATCATCCAGATCGAACAGGCCCGCACCAACCCGAGCGTCGGCACCACGGTCAAGCTCGCCGACGCACTGGGGGTCAGCATCACCACGCTGCTCGACTACGAGCAGGGCTCACCGGTCCGGCTGGTGCCCGAGAGCCAGGCGGTGCGCATGTGGTCCACCGACGCGGGCAGTTCCACCACCCTGCTCGTCGGTGCGGAGGCGAGGGGACCGCTCGAACTCTGGTCCTGGCGCCTGATGCCCGGCGAAAGCAGCGCCTCCGACCCGCACCCCGAGGGCACCGTCGAACTGCTCCACGTCACCGCGGGCGAGCTCACCCTGGTCGTCGACGGCACCGCGTACGCCGTACCGGCTGGTGGCTCCGCCTCGTTCGAGGCACATCACCCGCACGCCTACCGCAACGACGGCTCCGAGCCGGCCGAAGTCACCATGGCGGTCTCCATCCCGCCCGTACGGTGAGACGGCCGACCGAGGGCCCCCGGGTCGCTGTTAGCGTGATGTGCATGCGCGCTCCCCTCGGCTCCTTCGAGAACGCCGGTCCGGCGGCCGACCGCCTGGACCTGCTCACCGGTCCTGTCGCCGCGGCCGTGACCGCGGGCTGGGGCGGCTTCCCCGCCGAGCAGATCATCCATGTCGACACGGACCCGGCCATCGCCGACACGGCGGTCTTCGTCGAGCACCACGGCGCGGAACTGCTCGACCGGTCGGCCAACTGCGTCGTGGTGGCGGGCAAGCGCGGCGGCGAGGTGACGCTCGCGGCCTGCCTCGTCCTTTCCCGCTCCCGCGTCGATGTGAACGGCGCGGTCCGCAAGCAACTGAGCGCCCGCAAGGCTTCCTTCGCCCCGATGGAGACGGCGGTCGGCGAGACCGGCATGGAGTACGGCGGTATCACCCCCATCGGCCTGCCCGCCGCATGGCCGTTGCTGATCGATCCCGCGGTCGTCGACGAGGACTGGGTGCTGATCGGCAGCGGCAGCCGCCGGGGCAAGCTGATCG
>NZ_JBEXPH010000460.1:0-1423 GCF_040611955.1 Streptomyces sp. NPDC006510
AGAAGCCGTATCTCAACCGAACGTGATCGCTTGATTTCTGCTGGTCAGGCATCGTGCAGCTCTGAATGGGGGAGGGATCCGGCGTCTTGATTCCGCTCCATGAGCAAGGGGTGCGCGATGGCGTCGGTTCTGGGAATGCTGGAGGAGCGGGAGACAGCGGCCCGTGTGCGGGTGGAAGGGCTTCGGGAGGAAGTCGCCCGGTTGGCTGCGGTGTTGGAGGCCGCCGAGATCGAGCTGGACCGGCGGGTGATCGCGCGGGAGGAGCTGGTCGATGCCCTGGCCGTGTCCGCCGCCGGGACGACTGCCGTTACCGAGGCGGAGCAGGAAATCGTGCCCTCGCCCGCGCCGGTGCCGGGGTCGATCGTGCCGCCTTGGCGCGAAGGCTTGCCGGTGACGGTGCTGGCGCCGGACTACCAGCGGATCCTGGGCGTGCTCGATGAGCGGCAGCCGGCGGGCCAGGGACCGCTCAAGGCCAGGGAGATCGCGGTGGGGCTGGGCCTTCAGACGACGTCGGCGAAGGTCGAGGGGGTGCGCTCGAAGGCCAGACGCCTGGCGGAGCGCGGGTGGCTCGTGCAGGAGGCGTCGGGGGCCTTCAGCGCCGGCCGGCGGCCTGTGGCCGTGCCAGGCGACGGCTCATCCGCGTGACCATCGACCACCGGATCATCGCCTCGCTGCTGGTCGGCAGCGTCTCGTAGTCCCGGGCCAGTCGGCGCGAATGCATCAGCCACGCGAACGTGCGCTCTGCCACCCAGCGCCTGGGCAGCACCACGAATCCCGTCATGTCGTCGGTGCGCCTGACGATCTCCAAGGTCAGGGCGAGTTTGTCCCGGCACCAGTCGACGAGGCCGCCGGTGTAGCCGCCGTCGGCCCAGACCAGGCAGATGTCACGGTGCAGGCGGCGCAGCCGGGTCAGCAGGCCCGTCGCAGCATCCCGGTCGCCGATGTTCGCGGCAGTCACCGCGACGACCAGGAGCAGGCCGAGGCAGTCGGTCACGATGTGCCGCTTGCGGCCGCCCACCTTCTTCCCGCCGTCGTAACCGCGTGAGACGGACGGCACCGAGGCCGCGGCCTTCACCGACTGCGCATCGATGATCCCGGCCGTCGGCTCCGCCTCACAGCCCTCCCGCTCACGCACCCGTCCGCGCAGCCGATCGTGGAACTCCGTGATCAGCCCGTGCTCGCGCCAGCGGCGGAAGAAGGCGTAGACCCGGCCCCAGTCGGGGAAGTCCGCGGGCATCGCCCGCCAGGAGATCCCGCCCGCGACCAGGTAGCGGATCGCGTCCAGCAGCTGGCGGTGGCAGTAGCCCTCGGGCTGCCCGCCCCGGCCCTTCAGCCAGGCCGGCACCGGCAGCAAAGGCCGGACGGCCGCCCATTCCCCGTCCGTCATGTCGGAGGGATACCGGCGTTCCCGGTCCGGATGATC
>NZ_JBEXPH010000461.1:0-1400 GCF_040611955.1 Streptomyces sp. NPDC006510
CCGGTCCGGGTGGAGCCCCGGTGGGGCCGGGCGAGAAGGGACCGAGCAGGGCGGCGCGCTCCCCGGGCCACGGCCACCGCCGCTCACGGAGTACGGGAGCCGACGAACATGACGAGGGGCCCACCACGGAAACGTGGTGGGCCCCTCGTCGGCTCTGCCGGCTCCCGTACTCCGGCGACGATCCACGGTCAGACCTGCAGCAGCTCCCGCTCCCGGTCGGCGCCGCCGGCCGGCACCGCCTCCCGCAACACGGAGACCACGGCGTCCAGTTGCTCGTCGCCCCTGACCATCTCCATGTGACGACCCGGCATCGCCCGCTGGGCCAGACCTGCCGGGTAAAGCCCGCGCCAGTGGGCGAGGTACCGGGCCTCCGGTACCTCGTCGCCGCTGCCGTCGCGCACCGTGTCGCTGACGAACAGCGTCGCCCTGGCCACCGAGCGGCCGGGCCGGTAGGCGGCGAGCGAGCGCACCTCGGCCTCCAGCACCGCAAAGGGAAGCCACTCGTCGAGCGTGACCAGATCCTCGTCGAGGTTCATCTCCGGAGCCAGACGCCGCAGCTCCCGCTCCGTCGCGGCCCGTTCGGCACCGTGCTCGTCCTGACCGCGGCGCCACAGCCCGTTCACCCGGCGGTACACCTCGGCGTGTCGCTGGAAGCGGTCCCGCTGGTCGTCGCCGGTCACCGCCGGCTCCAGCAGGTACAGACCGGCCACCTCCTCCGGGGCCTGCACACCCATCGCGTGTGCAATCACCGCGCCGGTCGACCATCCGAGGATGGTGCACGGGCCCGCGGGCCGCACACGGCGGATCTCCCGCCAGTACCGGTCCGCGATCGACTCGATCCCGACGAGCGGCGCCTCGTCCACGTTCAGTCCCGGCGCCTGGACGCCGTACACGGTGAACCTGCCCGTCAGGCATCGTGCGAGAGCCCGGTACGGGTGGGTGCTGCCGCCGCCCGGGTGCACGCAGAAAAGGACGGGCAGCTCCGGGTCCGCCACGGACGACAGGAGCACCACCAGCCCGGCCGACGCCGCCTGCGGGACGTCCAGCGCGGCCGCCAGCTGGGCCACCGTCGGGTGCCGCACGAACTGCTGGAGGGCGACGCCCAGACCGGCTTCCCGCAGCCGAGAAACCACCCGCACCGAGTTGATCGACTGTCCGCCCAGTTCGAAGAAGTTGTCGTGGATGCCGACGGTGTCGACGCCGAGGACGTCGGACCACACGCCGGTGATGATCTCCTCCGTCGAGTTCCGGGGTGCGGTGTAGGTGGTGGCGAGTTCGGGGCGGTGGTGGTCTGGCGCGGGAAGTGCGTTGGTGTCGACCTTTCCGTTGGGTGTCAGGGGCAGTTGGTCGAGGGGGACGTAGGTGCTGGGGACCATGTAGTCGGGCAGTTGCCGCTGGAG
>NZ_JBEXPH010000462.1:0-1399 GCF_040611955.1 Streptomyces sp. NPDC006510
CCAAATGGACGTACAAGGATGCCCGTGAAGCACGGTTCCCTCGCCCGTAATACGGCATTCCCTCATTGCAACTCGAAGCGCATAGCCAACCAGTTGGACGACTATCACCAGAAAAAATGTGACATGAAAGACAACATGCCGGTGCGCAGCGATCCAGGCTCGGACAAGCGCTCTTCCGGCACGCTGACTGCCGCCTAGCAGGGCACTGTCGACCAGGCGATCGAGGCCATCAAGGGCATCACATCCAACGCCAGCTCAGCCGCTTAATTTTCAATTTCCAAGAACGATAGGTTTGCTATGTCTAACGAATACTCCTTCCTTTCCGGCTTCATGCAGAGCCGCAATGTTGGTCGGGTCATCGCCCAAGTCGATGTATTGAAGGAAAGTGGTTCGACCGCCTCCAAACTGCTCAAGTGGGACAGGTCCCAGAACCGCTGGTTCTCCTTCAACCTCGAGTGGCACGCCACGCGAATCTGCGCAATTGAAGTACCGGAAATCATGGTGTTCGCTACAGGCCCGGACGGTATCGTGTCAGTCAGCACAATGTCTGGCTCAACCGAAGAAGAGATCGACGACTCTCTCGATGGCCCTGCTCGTCGCGGTCCTATTCGGGATCTCCAACTCATCGATGGTGTGCCCTACGCCACTGGCATGGGCCGCCAGGTTTATCGTCGCGAGGGCCCAGTCAAATGGACGCGTCAGGACCAGGGAGTAGTCTTACCCAGAGGCGAGATTGAACTATGCGGTTTCAACTCCATCGACGGCCTCAGAGAAGAAAATCTCTATGCCGTCGGATTCAATGGCGAAATCTGGCAACGCCTGGAAGGCAAATGGCTCAAGCGGGAAAGCCCAACCAATCTCGTATTGCATCGGGTCAAGGTAGTTCGCGAAGATTTAGTGTTTATATGCGGGCAGATGGGCACTTTGCTGCGTGGCAATGGTTCGCAGTGGGAAGCCATTGAACAGGACGCAACCAGCGACGACCTCTGGGGTATGGAGTGGTTCAACGGCGAGCTCTATTTGACCCGTGACTCCGGTCTATTCCGCCTCGACGGCAATGACAATCTGGTTGCAGTCGACATGAAGTTGCCCGGTAAGCCCAGTTGCCGTCATCTCCATGCAAATGATGGTGTTCTCTGGTCCTGTGGACCGAAGAACGTAGTTTGGACCGAGGATGGCCAGAGTTGGACCGAGGTGACCCCGTGATATCGGCCCAGGCAGGCTCAGTTTGATATCCGTACCCATCATCATCGACCAACACGCCGAAGAAGCCCGGCTTCCTCGCCGTCCTGCGCGATTACGCCGTGTGTGCACCGCATTACGACCTCGACGACCTCAGCAAACTCGACAACCGCCTCGTACAACTCGTCGGACAAGGAGGATATGTCTGGCCCCTTCC
>NZ_JBEXPH010000463.1:0-1367 GCF_040611955.1 Streptomyces sp. NPDC006510
ACGATCTGGAAAAGGGACAGCAGCGCCATGAACAGGCTCGCGCCCTGCCCGCTCGCCGTCGCCCGCAGCGCCTCCGTCACCTCCGACGGCACCGAAAAGTACACGGTGTCGCCCTCGGCACCCTCCCGTTCGGCGGGCCGGCCGTGGTCGGTCGGCAGCTCCAGGGCCGGTACCCCTGCGAGACGCTCGCGCCAGTACGCCAACTGCCTCTCCAGGAAATCCCCGCTGAGCTGCTCCCGCTGCCAGGCGGCGAAATCCGCGTACTGCACGGGCAGTTCGGGCAGCGACGCCACACATCCGGCGACGGCAGCCATGTACAACTCGCGCAGTTCGCGGGCCAGGATCCCGGAGGACCAGCCGTCCGAGACGATGTGGTGCAGCGTGATCAGCACGTACTGGTCGTCGTCAGCGATGCGCACCACGTCAACCCGCAGAAGCCGCCCGCCGTCCAGCTCGAACGGTCGCCGCGCCTCGGCCGCCGTGATCTCCAGTGCGGCCCGCTCCCGGTCGGCCGTCGGGACGGTCCGGACGTCGTGCTCCACCGGAGTGACCGACCATGGTGCGTCCACGATCTGCGCGGGACGGCCTGATTCGTCCGTGACGAACCGGGTCCGCAGCACCTCGTGCCGGGTCACGAGACCGGTGAACGCCGCACCCAGTGCACCGGCGTCGAGCGTGCCGCGCACCCGCAGGCCGAACGGCACGAGGTATTCGGCGCTGCCCGGCGTCAACTGGTCCAGGAACCAAAGCCGCTGCTGCGCGAACGACAGGGGCAGTGAACCGCTGCCGCGGTCGAGCGGTACCAGCGGCGCCTCGTCGGCCGTCCCCAGCTCTCGCACGACCCCGGCCAGTGTGGCCGGGGTGGGCGAGGTGAAGAGGGCACGCACCGGGACGTCCAACCCGAGCCGCTGCCGCAGACGCGACGTCACCTGTGTCGCGAGCAGTGAATGTCCGCCCAGTTCGAAGAAGTTGTCGTGGATGCCGACGGTGTCGACGCCGAGGATCTCGGACCAGATCGCGGCAAGGGTGCGCTCGGTGTCCGTCCGGGGTGCGGTGTAGGTGGTGGCGAGTTCGGGGCGGAGGTGGCCGGGCGCGGGAAGGGCCTTGGTGTCGACCTTTCCGTTGGGTGTCAGGGGCAGTTGGTCGAGGGGGACGTAGGTGCTGGGGACCATGTAGTCCGGCAGTTGCCGCTGCAGGTGAGTGCGGAGTTCGGACGCGTCGGGGTCGTGTCCCGGGACAGGCACGATGTAAGCGACCAGACGCTTGTCCCCGGGTGTGTCCTCGCGGGTGGTGACGGCGGTGGTGTGGATGTGGGGGTGGGTGTTGAGGGCTGCTTCGATCTCGCCGAGTTCGATCCGGTAGCCGCG
>NZ_JBEXPH010000464.1:0-1359 GCF_040611955.1 Streptomyces sp. NPDC006510
GCCAGTGTGGATCGACCCAGGCCGCGAAGAGTCTCGGTACCAGCGTCGCCGCGAGGCCCGCCCCGTACGCCGTCCACGACGACGCCTCCGGGTCGCGACGCCTGCGCAGCGCACCGACCGCCAGGGCGGGCACCGTCACCGGAAGCGTGTACGCCTCCGGGTCCGACACCCCCGAGGCCGAGAGCCGCGCCCAGGTCGCCAGTACGAACAGCGCCACCGCCAGGTACCCGGCCACCGGCCGCCGCTCGGCCCGCACGGCCGTGCCCGCCGCCAGCACTCCGCTCAGCGCCAGCACCAGCGCCAGGAACGGCCGGTCCGGCACCGCCATGACCACCGCCACCGAGGCCGACACGGCCCCGGTCAGCTCGACCGGAAGAGCCGATGGGTGGTTCCGCAGCCGGGCCCCGAGCAGCACCGTGACCCCGGGGACGGCCAGCATGAGCGGCGCCGCCTGATATCCGCTGAGTCCCAGCGACGCCCCGGTCGCACGGGCGAGCACCATCGCGCACAACACTGCCCCGCAGGCCGGCACCGCCTGCGCGATCCGCAGCGCCCGTACCGTGCGCGCCGCCTGAGCCTCCGGCAACTCCCGGGCGGCCGGCATCGCGGCACCGTCGAGCAGCACCGCGGACGCCCCGAACACGAGCAGCAACGCCGCGAACACCGCGTACGTCGCGCCCTCCGCCGCGAGGGAGAGGAACCCCGCACTCACCGCCCCGGCCAGCCCGCACACCAGCGCGGTCGTCCCCACGGCACTCGTCCCGCGCCGCAGACCGCGTACCGCCACCGCGAACATCCCGGCGACCAGCACCGACTGCACCGCCACGGCCGCCGCGTACGACAGCCCCAGCACCGCGGGCAACGCGGTGAGCCCCGCCCAGCAGAGCGCCGTCGCGACGGCCCCCGCCGCACTCCGCCAGGCCGCCCCCGGCGAAAGCGCCGGCCCGGCCGCCCGTACCAGCCGGTCCCACGACCGGTGCGCCAGTGCCAGCAGACCGGCCACCATCAGCAACACCACCGGGGCCGCGGCCATTTGGGACCACGCCGGCCCCTCCGTACCCAGAGCGCCCCGGACACCGCTGTCGGGAGCACCGGACCACACCCGGGCCAGCTGCGACACCGTACCCATCAGCGACATGCCGACCGGCGGGGCGGCGGCCAGCACCGCGGCCACGGTCACCGTCGACGAGGCCCACACCAGACCCTGCCCGACCGGACGCGGCAGAGGGGTGCGCGCCGCCGTCAGCAGCACCACACCGCACAGCAGATACACCGGCACCGACCAGTCCCAGTCCATCCCGGCACGCAGCACACCACCCACCGCGGCCACCCCGCACAACCCGGCAAGTACGCCGCCCG
>NZ_JBEXPH010000465.1:0-1351 GCF_040611955.1 Streptomyces sp. NPDC006510
TGTCAGGACTGGTTAAAAATGCTAAGTCTTTCATTATTAAATTTCTTTCTAGCGTTTAATACGCAATATCGTATCTCAACGACTGACTTCATTGTTCTCAATTTCAACGTACTGGGCGGTGCGTTTTTTTAATAGTCCTTAGCGAGCCACTCGGTAATGCGTTCGTATGTACTCTGACGTACTTTCTCATTACGTGTTGGGCTTTCAAGACGTCCATAAGTAAGACGATTAATACCAAGCTGATTGGCAGCTTCACCTTTTGTTAAATCTAGCACTCCTCGTTTTTTGCGTAGAGCAGTTTTAATTTCTGATGTTAAATACATTATTTTACTTCACCTTCTTTCTAGATACTTCAAAATTGAAGTATCTAGACAATAGTATAATACTTCATTTTCGAAGTGTCAAGTGATATACTTCAAAATTGAAATTTTTATTTTAAATAACTACCAAAATGTTGTATAATGATAAAGAGGTAAAAATATGGCAAACGAAGTATATAAAGCTTTAAATCGTATTAAAGAGCTACGAATTGAAAAAGGTGTTACTCAAAGCACCGTAGCAAAAGCAATAGGAATTTCTCAAGGTATGCTGACTAATTATGAAACTGGAAAACGTTCTCCTCGTGATTTCAAAGTTTGGCAAGATTTAGCTGATTACTTTGACGTTACGACTAGCTATATTATGGGAACTAGTGATTTTAGAACATATCAAGACGAAATTAATGAAATACAAACATCTGCCAAGGAAAATTACGGCGTTGAAGTTCCAGCGGAAATAATTAAAGATTATAAGGGAAACCCTGTATCCACAACCTACAATACTCTTGCTCTACGCACAGAAATGGCTAAAAAACTTCTTCCTGAATTAGACAAAATGATTTCTACAATTGATAGTTATTTATATAGCTCTCCCACGATTGATTTTGATGATAAAGAAAAAGCTGATTATTTTTATTCTGATGAATTTAAACTAGCCAATGCACAAATAGATCAATTACTCATTTGGAAACACAGAAAAAAAGTTTTTCAATTAAAGAAGCAATTACTAGAAAAACAAATACAGAACCCTGAAAATTACTTTGCCCTCGAAGATGGCATCACTAAAGCCGAATTAAAAAAAAGGTGGCAAGATTATCGTCGTAAAGATTCTAATGAAAATGAACTTTAACTTCCTACACTTTTAAAATCAACATTCATGTTTTGACTTTTGCGTACTGGGCGGTGCTAGAAAGACAAATCAACATGAACAAACTAAATATAAAAGAATACAAAACAAAAAGCGGAGAAGTACGCTATATTCTCCGTGGCGCTTATATCGGTACTGATGTGCTGACAGGTAAGCAAGTTCGAAC
>NZ_JBEXPH010000466.1:0-1344 GCF_040611955.1 Streptomyces sp. NPDC006510
TCACGCAGATCCTTCCCTTCGAACTGGTCGACGACGTGCTGGAACGCACCAGGGCGGTGCAGCGCAGGTTACGCCTCATCCCCTCCCGCGTGGGCGTGTACTTCGTCCTGGCGATGTGCCTCTTCCCGGAAGCCGGATACCTGCGCGTCTGGAGCAACCTGATTGCCGGGGTGCGGGCCCTGGTCTCGAAGGTTCCCTCGGAGAAGGCACTGCGCGAGGTGCGCCGCCGTCTGGGGACGGCTCCTTTCCAGGAGCTGTTCGAGACGGTGGCTGGCCCCCTCGCCCGCCCTTCGACGCCCGGAGTGAGCTACCGGCGATGGCGTACGGTCGCCTTCGACGGCTGCAGCTCGCTGCAGGCTCCCGACACCCTCCGGCTCCGTGAGGCGCTGGGAAAGACCCGCCGCCACCGAGGCGTGGAGGGATACCCGCACGTCCGGCTGATGGCTCTGTGCGAGACCGGCACCCGCGGTCTGCTCGGGGCCGTGTTCGGGCCGACGAGCACGGGGGAGCCCGGATACGCCAGACGGCTGCTGCCGCTGCTGGACGGAAGCATGCTGTTGCTCACCGACCGGAATTTCTCCGGCGACGAGTTCTTGAACGAGGTTGCCGACACCGGCGCTCAGCTCCTGGCGCGGCTCACCTACCGCCGTCGCCCGGCTGTGATCTCCGTATTGCCGGACGGTTCCTACCTGACCAGGCTGCGCGGCCGCACCTTCCGGATCATCGAGGCCGACGTGACGGCGAACTGCGCTGACGGGAGCCGCGCCGCAGACCGATACCGGCTCGCGACGACGCTCCTGGACCACCAGGCCGATCCGGCCGACCGACTGGTCGCGCTCTACCACGAGCGATGGGAGATCGAACTGTCCTTCCTCGCGCTCAAGGACACACTGCTCGCCGGCCGGGTTCTGCGCTCGGGCGACCCGGTGGGCCTGCAGCAGGAACTGTGGGCGCTGCTGGTCGTCTACCAGTGCCTTCGTCGCGCCATGGTGGACGCGGTCGAGTCCCGGCCGGGCACAGACCCCGACCGCGCCAGCTTCACCGTTGCCCTCCGCGCGGCGGCACAACAGGTGATCACCGCGCGGGCGGTTCTCGAACCCGCCGACGGAAACGGCAGCATCGCGCAGGCCGTACTCGGCGCGCTGCTGCCGACGCGCCGGGCACGTACCAGCGCCCGGCTCGTGAAATGTCCG
The DNA here is from genome assembly GCF_040611955.1 of Streptomyces sp. NPDC006510. Lineage (NCBI taxonomy): Bacteria > Bacillati > Actinomycetota > Actinomycetes > Kitasatosporales > Streptomycetaceae > Streptomyces > Streptomyces sp. NPDC006510. The sequence continues at coordinate 1,194 of NZ_JBEXPH010000466.1, forward strand.
ATCTCTCAGTACACCGTGGCCTCCCAGGAGCGTCCCCGGAAGAGCCAGCGGATCACCTCCGTGCACGTTGCCGTCCACCGGCGTGACGAGACCGATCCCGATGACCTGGGCTTCAGGGAGCGCACCCTCCGTCTCTTGCGCACTGATCCAG
>NZ_JBEXPH010000467.1:0-1334 GCF_040611955.1 Streptomyces sp. NPDC006510
TCCAGGACCCGCACCCACTCACGGGCCAGCTCCTCCACCTCACCCTCACCGAACAACCCACCCGGCCACGCCCACACCGCCGACAACACCGAACCCTCCGCACCGTCGAGCGTCAGCGCATTGACCTCCAACGCATGCGGCATCCGCATCGACGGATCCACCCCACCACCAATACCCCCGGCCTCACCCACCGGCGACCAGTCACCACCACCAGCAGCGAACCGGCCCAGATAGTTGAACCCCACCTGCGGCTCCGGCAAACCCGCCAGCACCTCACCCGCACCCGGGCTCAGATACCTCAACAACCCGAACCCCATCCCCCGGTCCGGCAACCCACGCAACACCTCCTTCACACGCTTGACCGCACCACCCACACCCACCCCATCCACATCCAGACACACCGGATACCTGCTCGTGAACCACCCCACCGTCCGCGACAGATCCAGACCATCCACCACCTGCTCACGACCATGACCCTCCAAATCCACCAACAACCCACCACCACCCACACCACGCACCCCACGCCACCGCGACACCGCCACACCCAACCCGGCAAGCAGCACCTCCTCCACACCCGCACCCCACACACCCGGCACCCACGTCAACAACGCCGACGTCACACCCGCCGGCACCTCCACCGACACCGAACACGCCGAACCCGCAACATCCACCACCGGATCCAACACACGCGACGACAACAACACATCACCCTGAGCCAACATCCCCTCCCAGAGCGGCAGCTCGGACTCACGCCGCAACGCCAACCCAGGCAGAAGCCCCGCCCACGCACGATACGAAGTCCCCACCGCCTCCAGCACCGGCCGCTCCCCCGCCACCACACAACGCCACGCAGCCTCAAGATCCGGCAGGATCACCCGCCACGACACCCCATCCACCACCAAGTGATGCACCACCAACAACAACCGCCCAGCCCGCTCCTCACCCGCGTCGAACCACACCACCTGCACCATCACACCCCGCTCAGGCGCCAACCGCCCCCGAGCCGCATCCGCCTCGACCCGCACCAACTCCGACAACACACCCGCATCACCACCCGACACATCCACCCGACGCACACACCCACCAGCCGACACCGAACCCACCGGCCCCACCTCAAGACCCCAACCACCATCCACACCCGACACACCCAGCCTCAACCGCAACGCATCATGGTGATCCACAACCGCCTGAACCGCACCCACCAAAGCACCAGCACCCAAAGCACCCGGCACCGACACCAACACCGACTGATGAAAACCACCCACACCCGACCCCAACCCACGCAACCAATGCACGATCGGAGCCGACACCACCTCACCCACACCACCACCGGG
>NZ_JBEXPH010000468.1:0-1287 GCF_040611955.1 Streptomyces sp. NPDC006510
ACCTTGGTCGGCTTCACCTCTGTAGCAGAGGTCCCGTTCTTCGCGGTCGCCTTGGACCGGAAACTGATCAACTTGACGTGATGCGCAATGACTTAGCGGCCACGCGGATAGGCGCGGCTGGGGACACCGGCAGCAGATCGGGCACAGGCCACAGTTGATCATGGAGTTGCGACGCTCTGTGATTACTGGGGAGATCTGTGCCTGTTCTGCCGTCATGGTTGACCGAACCGCTCTGGGACCAGTTCGCGGTCCTGTTGCCCGTGCGGCCGGAGTACCACCCGGACCATCCACTCGGCTGCCACCGTAGGCGTATCAGCGACCGGGTCGTCTTCGACAAGTTGCTGCAACTGCTGCGCTTCGGCTGTTCCTACGAGGCGATAGCGGATACGACGTGCTCGGCCACCACGATCCGCAGCCGCCGCGACGAGTGGATACGGCTGGGCGTCTTCGCCGAGCTCAGGCGGATCGCGCTCGACGCTTACGACCGGATTGTCGGCCTCGTCCTTGACCAGATCGCCGTGGACGGCTGCATCACCAAGGCGCCTGGTGGCGGTGAGGTGGCCGGGCGTTCCCCGGTCGACCGTGGCAAACAGGGACTGAAACGCTCGGGCATGACGGATGGTTACGGCATTCCGCTGGGCCGCGTCCTGGCCGGAGCCAATCGCCACGACTCCCCGCTGCTCGCCCCGACCCTGGACCTGCTGGACGACCTCGGACCCCTGCCCGACGACGTGACCGTGCACCTGGACGCCGGCTACGACTCCGACAAGACCCGCGCCCTGCTCGCCGAACGCGGCCTGCACGGCCGGATCGCGCACAAAGGCGAGAAGGCGCCGATGCAGGCAGGTCAGAGGTGGCACGTGGAGCGTACCCACGCCTGGCAGAACGCCTTCCAGCGCCTCGCCCGCTGCTACGAGCGCCGGACCACCGTGATCAACGCGTTCTTCGATCTCGCCGACACCACCATCACCGTACGCAGCCTGATCCGCCACGCATGGACAACCCACCGCTGGGACGAACGCCCGCACCGCCGCCCATGAGCACACGCCGACGGTGCCATGCGGACCGCGCCCATGACCCAACTGCCGGGCAGAACGAGTTCCACCGCCTCGCCCGCTGTCCCGAGCTCCAGGCCACCGTCATCGACGCCTTTCTCGGCCTCGCCGGCACCGTCATCACTGTCTGCGATCTCTGAATCGCCCCGGGTTTGATGGAGACATCGAAGACCCGGAAGGATGCCGATCATGGCTGCTCCCCGTAAGTACCCCGATGAACTGCGTGAACGCG
>NZ_JBEXPH010000469.1:0-1256 GCF_040611955.1 Streptomyces sp. NPDC006510
GGCGGGACGGTGCGGCGACGTACTCGGCGTACCCGGTGGCGGCGCGGGGGAAGAACGGCATCCCGTATACCTCGTCGCCCACCTCGAACCTGGCGAGCGCCAGCAGCGCTCCGGTGCCTTCGCCGAGGCGGAGGTCGAGGTCGACCAGCGGACGCAGGCCCAGCTTGTTGAGCGCGGCAACGTGGCCGGGCTCGGCGCTGCGGTGGCCGGCGATGCAGGCGGCGAGGGCCTCGGGGGCGATCGCCCGGGCGACCAGGGCCGCGGCACCCGCGCTGACGCCGTCCAGGATGACGGGCGTACGGAGCGAGGCGCCACCGAGCAGGAAGCCCGCCATCGCGGCGTGCTCCAGGCCGCCGACCGCGGCGAGCACACCGATCGGGTCGGCCGGGTCGGGCTGGTGGAGTTCGAGGGCGCGGCGGACGACGTCCACCTTGCGGGCGTGCATCTCGTCGTTGATGCCGGTACCGCGACCGGTCACCTCGGCCGGGTCCATGCCCGTGTACACACAGATCAACGCGGCCGACGCCGTGGTGTTGGCGATCCCCATCTCACCGGTGAGCAGGCCCTTGTTGCCTGCCGCGACCAGATCGCGGGCGGTCTCGATGCCGACCTCGATCGCCGCGATCACCTCTTCGCGGGTGAGCGCGGGGCCGGTCGTGAAGTCGGCCGTTCCGGCGCGCACCTTGCGGGGCAGGAGGCCGGGCGTCGCGGGCAGCTCCATGGCCACGCCGACGTCGACCACGCACACCTCGGCGCCGACCTGGGCCGCGAACGCGTTGCAGACCGCGCCGCCGCCGAGGAAGTTGGCGACCATCTGGCCGGTGACCTCCTGCGGCCAGGCCGTGACGCCCTGGGCGTGCACCCCGTGGTCGCCCGCGAAGATCGCGACGGCCGCGGGCTCCGGGATCGGCGGCGGGCACATCCGGGAGAGCCCGGACAGCTGGGCCGAGATGATCTCCAGCATGCCGAGCGCGCCGGCCGGCTTGGTCATCCGCTTCTGGCGTTCCCACGCCTCGCCGAGCGCCTTGGCGTCCAGCGGGCGGATGTTGGAGATGGTCTCCTGCAGCAGGTCGTGCGGCTCCTCACCGGGCAGGGCGCGGCGGCCGTAGGTCTCCTCGTGGACGACCCAGGACAGCGGGCGGCGCTTGGACCAGCCCGCCTGCATCAGCTCGGGCTCCTCGGGGAACTCGTCGACGTAACCGACGCACAGGTAGGCGACGACTTCGAGGTGCTCGGGCAGGCCCAGGGCGCGGACC
>NZ_JBEXPH010000470.1:0-1244 GCF_040611955.1 Streptomyces sp. NPDC006510
TGCCGCAGCCGCTCGGGATACGGGCCGTACTCGCCGATCGGCAGGTACGGCTCGATGAACTCCCACTCCGGATCGGTCAGTTGCACTCGCGTCACTTAAGACGGTCTACCGGACCAGACCGTGCCACGAAGGCACATCCCGCAGATTGATCACGACTCGATACGCACCCTAGTGCTCTGACCGCATTGGTTCACCGGGTTGCAGGTCATGCAGTGTTGGCGTGGAGGAGTCCGCCCCATCGGATGCCCATCCGCAGTGCCTTTCCGGGCGAAGGACTACTTCTCGCGCAGGCTGGCAATTTCGGCGGCCAGCACAGCCATGTCACGGACATGCGTGTAGTACTCGGCCGCGTACTCGTCGTCGATCGCCGGGAGAACCCTCGCGAACACCTTCGTCAGCCGCGTCAAGCCTGCCCGGTGCTGCTCGCTGAGTGGGCCTTCACGAACGACGGCTGCATAGCCGTAGATGTCCGCGTCGAGCAACACCATGTCCTGGCCCTGGACGTCCAGGCCGCGGAAGCCGGACGGGAACGGCCTGGCCATGTGCTCGGCCATCACTTGGGCAAGCGCGTCGAGCTTTTCTTCAAGCATGTGGGAGATCCTGCCAGACACGGGCTCGTGGCTTTGGACCGGATGCTCCGGCAGGCCCCAAACACACGCGAGCCCAACCCGGCGGACTTATGCGGTCAGAGCACTAGTTGGAAACATCGTGGCGGACATTCCCACCGGGAGCACGCCGTGAGCCGCGTGATCGTGCATCTCATCCGGTACCGCCTCGGAACCCATGGGTGCACCGCACCCGAGATGGCCGGGACATCTGCCCCATTTGCTGGACGGAGAGACAACGATGAGCACCTCCCGATCAGCACCCCTGCCTGGGTTCGCGTCCTCGATCGCTCAGTAATCGCGAACTCAGGCGCTTTAGTCGGCGACTACATCGGAGACAGCACCCGAGCCGAAATCGCCTACGCCCGGTCGCTGGGCAAGCCCGTGCGGTTCACGCACCCCGAAGTCGATCCTGACGCCTGACCGCCCGCTGCCACCTCGACAACCAGGGCCGGCAGCCCGCCGCCTGATCGTCTCGCGGTGGCTTCGGCCGCCGCCCACCCCACACCCTCCGCAGGCATCCCTTGGAATTGATCATCTAGGCGCAATACCGGTGACTTTGTTGGTGGTGGGTCGTTGGGTGTGGTGTGCCAAGGCCTGGACAGGTGAAGTCGTCGGGTGAGCGGTTGTCGGACCGGA
>NZ_JBEXPH010000471.1:0-1243 GCF_040611955.1 Streptomyces sp. NPDC006510
TACTCCAGTACGGTTTCGTGATCTATCCCGTGGGTTCATCGGCGGATCGTCGTCGGTAGTGGCTGCGACGGGCTGTGGCCTGGTGCTTTCGGCGCCAGTTGGACCAGTGCAGCAGCCTGGCCGCGGACACGACCGGTGAATGGAAGGCGGCGAGTAGGTGGCGGATCTCCGGGACGGTCAGCGTGATCGGTTCGCGGCTGCGGGTGGGGTGGTGCGGATCGGCGGGCCGGTCCGGGGCCGCGCTGGCGGCGACGGCGCTCAGGAAGGCCAGGGCGAGCATGGCGAGCGTGATGTGGCGGTGCCATGAGGTCCAGTGCCTGACCTGGTAGTGGTCGAGTCCGACCTGGCCCTTGGCGGCCTGGAAGCATTCCTCGACGCTCCAGCGGACGCCGGCGACGCGGACGAGTTCCGCGAGGGGTACCTCGGTGGGTGACCAGCACAGGTAGAAGGCGAGTTCACCGGTGGTCCGGTTGCGACGGATGAGCAGGTGGCGATGGCTGTCGCTGCCGATGTGGATCCAGGCCCAGTCGTAGTAGCGGGGGCCCTTCGCGCCCATCCCGGCGCTCTGGCGGTGCCAGGCGGTGGCGGGCAGGCTGCCCGCCACGGTGTCCGCACGGACAGGGGTGCGGCCGTGGTTGATCCGCACCCGCGTCGAGCAGGCGACGGCCATCACGTAGCCGATACCGCGGTCTTCGAGGCGGGCTCGCAGGTGCGGGTCCTGGCCGTAGGCTTCGTCGCCGGTCACCCAGGAGACGGTGAGTCCCGCGTCCAGCGCGGCGGTGATCATCTCCCCGGCCAAGCGGGGCTTGGTCGCGAACTGCACGTACTCGGGTATCCCGGCCGCTTGACGGCGGTCGGGATCGGTGCACCAGGAGTGCTCGGGCAGGTAGAGCCGACGGTCGATCAGGGCCCTTCCCCGGCTGGTGGCGTAAGCGAGGAACACGCCGACCTGGGAGTTCTCGATGCGTCCTGCGGTGCCGGTGTACTGCCGTTGCACGCCCGCCGAGGCTCGGCCCTTCTTCAGAAAGCCCGTCTCGTCCACGATCAGCACCGCGTCGTCGGTGCCGAGGTGGTCGGCGGCGTAGGCGCGCAGGTCGTCACGGACAGCGTCGGCGTCCCAGCGGGCGTAGCGCAGCAGGCGCTGCATCGGACCAGGTCGGGCGTGACCGGCCTGCTCAGCCAGCTGCCAGCAGTTCTTGCGCTCGACGTTCGACAGCAGCCCGAGCAGATAGGCACGGGCGGC
>NZ_JBEXPH010000472.1:0-1243 GCF_040611955.1 Streptomyces sp. NPDC006510
ATCTGGGCCTGGTTCCGGTCGATCTTCTTGTCGAGAGCCTCGACCTTCTGGTCCAGGTTCCCGATCTGCAGGCGCACCGCGGTCAGGTCGGACTTAATGATCCCGAACTCGCGGTCATGCTTCCCCGCGACCTCTTCGAAACGCCGGGTCAGGGCAGCAAGCTCGCTCTGAGCGATGGGGTCCTCGGGCACGCGGGTACTCCTGCCAAATCACAAAACCGCTGATAAGAAGACTCCACGATATCGCGCCCGCACTCCCCTACAGCCTCGGTTCCGTGGTCCTCTGTTGCGCATGAGGCGTGGCATGCAGCCCGTCGACGAGCCCCGTCTCGGGCTTGCAGATCTGGCACGCCTCGATGTCAGGCTCCGCCAAGGCGATCACCGCCTCTTCTCGGGTGAGGCCAGGGCTCGGTTCTTGTCCAGGTCGGATATGCCGCCGGGCATGGCTACGCCTCGGCCGGTTCGTGTGCGTGCTTGAGCGCCATGCGGGCCTCGACGCGGTCGCCGACTTCGACGGAATCCCAGAAGGGATGTGTGGACACGGTGATGCGAAGGTCAGATCGATCGGGGCGATCGTCTGGCACTCCTGCCGGACGCGGTCGACGATCGTGTCGATCTCGCCCGGCGCGTACTCGGCCACAGGGCCGCCGTGCAGCAGTTCCCTATTGAATGCGCGTGTTGAAGCGGCGTTGGCGGCTTCCACCGCCTTGGGATGCCCTTCCTTGTTCCTGGCAGCCGCCCACTCCAGCGTCCGCATCCTCCGTCACGTCTCCGATCCGTCCGCCCGTGCGGGGCTGCGCGGGCACTGCAACAGCCCCATCGCCGGGTACTGCACCACGGGAGCCGGACGGGCGACTTGGCCTGCGCGCCATGGCGTTCTCCCGCGGCGGCTCGAAATGCGCCCACGCCCGACTGTGGAGCGAGACGCGGAACGACCCGGGTGCCCTCGGGTCCCGGGTCGCCGCCGAGCTGCTGCGTCAGGGTGCCCGCGACATCATCGACGGCATCCTGCACTGACCCTCCCCGGCACACCACGGCGCCCCCGCCCTCGTCAGGGCAAGGGCGCCGCCCATGCGTACGCGCGCCGTTCAGGCGTCCACGACGCCGTCAGGCTTCGGCCACTCCGGGATCATCCTGGATCAGGGGTTGGCCTGCCGGACCCACTTCTGGCTGTTGCCGCCGTTGCAGGTCTGCTGGACGAGCAGGCTGCCGCTGCCGGTCGCGCCGCCCGTGACATCGATGCA
>NZ_JBEXPH010000473.1:0-1238 GCF_040611955.1 Streptomyces sp. NPDC006510
AAGGCTCCACGGAGAGCTCGGGCATGTCCCACCCACCGAGTTCGAGGCACTTCACGCAACGACCGACGCCTCACTGACCCCCTGAAACCCAGCTACCTCACTGTCCACAAAACCCGGGGCTTGACACTGCCCCGACTGCCTCACCGGCGACGGCAGCCCGATCCAGAACCAACTCGGCGGACCCTGGAAACGGCACTGGCGCCTCCCCACCGTCTTCGCCTGCCCCCACCATCGAGCCCTGCTGCACAACGCATGTCCTCAGTGCGGGAATGCGGCACTCACGGACGCCACGAACTTCCTGCCCCGGGCAGCGGCAGAGCCCCTTCACCCCACCCTTTGCCGCGCTCCGACGCACAACCGCTACCTTCGGGCCCCACAGCCCCCGACCTGCAAAAATGACCTCACAACGACTGCCGGCAGGCCAGTCGACGACGCCACCATGAGCGTCGTGCTCGCGTTGCAGAATCGGCTCCTGGACCTGCACAATCCTCACGGTCCGGCCGTCATCGGCAGTGTCGGCTGGCAGCAGAGCGCCGCCCAGTACTTCCTGGACCTCCGAGCGGTGACCTGGCTGATCCTCCTGTCCTGGCCCGATACCCAGGGCTACGCGCACACCCCGACCCTGGCTGACGCAGTCGCCCGCACCGCGGAGAACGCTCGCATCGCCGCACAGGGGCAAAGGGGACAGACCGGGCAAGCGGCACCCTTCCACCGCCTACACCGATCCACCCATCGACCCCTTGGCCGCCGCAGCCGTCTTCGGGATCGCCGAACAACTCCTCGCCACCGACTACGACGCCACGTTCGCCATCTTCAGCCCGCTCATCAGCCGAGCCCGAAGCATCGAACCCACCATGGCCCACCTGCAACGAGCACTCCACGCATCACAGCCGCTGCGGGTCACGCTCAGCCACCACAAACACGACGTCTGGAAGAGGGGCAGAGAGCGTCTCGTTCGCGAGCACCCCGAACTCACTCCCATGTGACTGAGCCGCTCCATCTGGCGGGACTCGTTAACTGAAGCGCTGAGCGTGGGAATGTTGCGCCCATGACAGCCGACCAGCATGACGTGCCCGCCGACCTGACTGCCATCGAAGCCGCCCTCGGCCGCATGGTCTACCGTGCCGGAACCCTGGAAACCGCGCGCGGGATCTCGGGCGCTGGTGCCGTTCCGGCCGCGACTTCGGTGACGTATGCACAGGTCGCTGTGTCCAGGGCGTCGGCGTTCAGGTCGGCGA
>NZ_JBEXPH010000474.1:0-1207 GCF_040611955.1 Streptomyces sp. NPDC006510
GTTCCAGGCCGTTGCAGAAGCTGTGCAGGTGGGGCAGGCCGGCCACACGGGCGGCGCTGATCCACTTGGTGAGCCGGGTGTCGTTGCCCTTCGACGGGGTCAGCAGCTGGGCGAACTCTGCGACGAGTCGGGCGAGTTCGGCCATCTCGGGGCATGCGGTGGTGAGGGTCGACAGGAGGGCGGTGTCCTTGGTCCACAGGTGTTCGGGGTGAGTGAGCAGGAGCCGGGTCGCGTGGGGTGGTTACCGGCCGGTTGCCTTCGGCTCGTCCCTGGGTGAGGTAGCGGACCAGGAGGTTGTGGCTGCCGGTACAGCCCTGGGCTTTGATCTCGCGGAACAGTTGCGTGACGGTCACCGCGGGCTCGGCCGCGCGCCGGGTGCGCAGGTGCTCGCGGTAGGGGTCGGCCAGGGTGGGCCGGTAGCGGGGGGTGATGCGTTCGGCCGACGGCTCGGGGATGCGGGAATAGCGCTTGACGGTGTTCAGGGCCAGGTTCAGGCGGCGGGAGCATTCCAGGAGTCCGACACCCTGGCCGAGGAGGTCGTGGACCTTGCGCCGGCGCTCGCGGGTGGTCTGCTCGTGGACCCCGCCGGGGCGGGGCGCATTGACGGTGGCCCAGCAGGGGGCGTGGGCCCGCACTTCGGCCAGGACCTTGTTGCACAGATTCCGCCACAGGTGCCATCGGTCGCTGGCCTGCACCGCGTCGGGCAGCGCCCGACGGATCGCCTCGGCGTGGGTGGCCGACCCGTCCCGGCACACGACCTCGACGCCGGGATGCGTGCGCAGCCAGGCTTCCAGCCCGGCGGCCTCACGGTCGGGCAGCACGTCGATGCGCGCCTGTTTCGGCGTCGATGATGATCGTGGCGTACCGGTGTCGGCGGCGCAGGGCGAAGTCGTCGACCCCGACCACTCGCGGGGTCCGTGCCGCTGGTACGGGGATGCGCCGCAGCAGCCGCAGGGCGGTGGCGAACGACACGGGCGCGGCCAGCGACCGTGTGAGCCGGGCGGCCGCCCGGCCGCATAACTCCTTCACCACCGCGGAGACCTGGCCGGTCAGACGCGTGGTGCGGCGCTGGAGACGCTCCGGCAGCCCGGGGACCTGTTCACGGAAGGTCTGCCGCCGGCATCCCAGGACCGGGCAGACCAAGCGTCGTACCTGGACGTGGATCACGACCTTTCGGCCGTCGACCGGCACATCCGCCACGGTCCGG
>NZ_JBEXPH010000475.1:0-1186 GCF_040611955.1 Streptomyces sp. NPDC006510
ATTTTTATAAATTTCATACTTTATCTCTTTTCTTAGTTTCAGCTTGTTTTTTCAGTTTCCAACTTTGTGCAAACTCATGAGATACTTTGATACAAAGAGGAGCTTTATTTTGATTGAAAATAATTACTGTTTTTTTGTTTTTTATGCTTTTTAAAAAAACTTGATGTCCAATTTCAGAATTCATTTTTACAGAGAGAATTAAAAAATGTTTATTTTCAAAAGTTCGTGCTTTCTCTAAATCTTCTATTTTGAAAGTAGATGATTGCATTTTAAGCCTCCAATTCCACTTGATAGCCATTCCCCATAAAAGTAAAGGTAGCTACGCTTTTACCATCAAAAAGTTTGTCAGTGACATCATCCACTTCAATGTGGTGTCTCGATTTTGCTAAGCACTGTGTGAATAATAGCTTCGCTTCATCAATGGTTATAAATTCTGTCATTTGTGTTTCTCCTCAAATATGTTATAATTTGAGTAAAGCAAAACTCATGAAGAGCTTGCCTTACTTATAGTTTAAAAGTCTCTACTTTGGTCGGTGTGGACTTTTTTTGTTGTCATTGTTGCTTTAATAGCAACTTTGAGTGGTTCGTAATCGGAACCAGCTTCAATCATGGCTATTGCGATACTTTCAAGCATTTTGTAACGTTCCATTTCCACCGAATCAAGGAGGTCTAGGAGCGTTTTTTCTTTTCGCCAGTCAGTATCTCTAGCTTGAATTTGCTTCTTTGTCAGTCCTGTTACTGTTGTAGCAAGCAAACTTCTAATAATCGTATGCCATGTATTACCATGTCGTGAGTAATGATTCCACTCAGAAATAGCTTGATGAAGAGTAATTCCTTTCGGCTTTTCAACTGCTCTTGCAATTTTTCTTGCATAGAGTTCCTTCTCCATTTCATCAAATCGTTTTACAAGAGCGATTTTAAAATTTCTAACTACTTCTGTATTATCCAGATAAGTAATCATCAACATGGCTTGATTTATATTAAGTTGATAGATTTTTACTTTTTGACCTCGACTATCTGGCAAGGTCGATATTTCAAATATCAACTTACCGAATTGCTCAAAATCTTTTTTATGTTTATTGATGAGTAAACGTAACGATGTCCTTTCGATTCCTGCATATTCAGCAATAACGATATGGTTAGTCACAACTTCCGCTTTACTCATGTCAGGACTAGTTAAAAATGC
>NZ_JBEXPH010000476.1:0-1153 GCF_040611955.1 Streptomyces sp. NPDC006510
GGCGGCTGGGCCGGCGCGACGATTCCGGCCTCGTGGGCGACGACGGCCGCGGCGGCCCGGTTGTCCACGCCCAGCCGGGCCAGGATGGAACTCACATGCGCCTTGACCGTCCCTTCCACCACATGGAGCCGCCGGGCGATCTGGCCGTTCGACAGCCCGCTGCCGAGGAAGGCCAGCACATCGCGTTCCCGGGCGGTGAGAGCGCCGACCCGTTCCCGGGCGGCGGTGCGGCGGCCGGCCAGCGTGCCCGCACCCGTCGCCGAGAGATGGGCGACGACCCGCGCCGCGACCTTCGGTGACAGATAGGCGGCCCCGTCGGCCACCGCGCGGACCCCCGCGATCAGTTCCTCGGGCTCGCCCGACTTGATCAGGAAACCGGCGGCGCCGCCTCCGAGCGCCTGGAGGATGTAGTCGTCCTCACCGAAGGTCGTGAGCATCACGACCCCCGTCTCCGGCACGGTGCGCCGGATCTCGGCCGCCGCCTCGATGCCGTTCGTCCCCGGCATCCGGATGTCGAGCACGGCGACGGCCGGGCGGTGGCGGCGCACCAGCTCCACGGCGTCGTGCCCGTCGGCGGCCTCGGCGACGACGCCGATGCCGGGATCGGTGGACAGTACGGCGCGCACCCCCGCCCGGATCATCGGCTCGTCGTCGGCGATCAGCACCCGGATCACCGTCCGCTCACCGTTCCTTCTCCGCGTCGCGCACTCATGGGGTCAGAGCCTCCTTCGACATCAGCCTGCCGTCCCGGAAGCAGAGCCGGTAGGCGTCCCCGGACCGGTCGTCGAAGCGGTCCGCCGTCATCGCGTAGTACATGCATGAGATGCCCGCTCCCTTCGGTTCCCCGGCCACCGGCCGCTGCGTGGTCTCGCGGTCGGGCAGCAGCCGCCCGACGCTCTCCCGATCCTGTCCCACCCGCATCCGGGCGTAGTCGCCCGGGTCCAGTACGGACTGCCGGGCCGAGCGGATGTCCCAGGCCATCAGCGCGGCACTCAGCACCGCCCAGGCCACCAGGGGCAGCACGACCGCGACGGCCAGTGCCCGGCGGGCGCGGCTGCGGGCGTGCCGGTGTTCCTGGGGCAGGGCCGGGGGAGCGGAGTGCCGCGCTGATGGCCTGGGACATCCGCTCGGCCCGGCAGTCCGTACTGGACCC
>NZ_JBEXPH010000477.1:0-1145 GCF_040611955.1 Streptomyces sp. NPDC006510
TGCATCGATGTCACGGGCGGCGCGACCGGCAGCGGCAGCCTGCTCGTCCAGCAGACCTGCAACGGCGGCAACAGCCAGAAGTGGGTCCGGCAGGCGAACCCCTGATCCCGGATGATCCCGGAGTGGCCGAAGCCTGACGGCGTCGTGGACGCCTGAACCGTGCGCGTACGCATGGGTGGTGCCCTTGCCCTGATGAGGGCGGGGGCGCCGTGGTGTGCCGGGGAGGGTCAGTGCAGGATGCCGGCGATGATGTCGCGGGCACCCTGACGTAGCAACTCGGCGGCGACCCGGGACCCGAGGGCACCCGGGTCGTTCCGCGTCTCGCTCCACAGTCGGGCGTGGGCGCATTTCGAGCCGTCGCGGGAGAACACCATGGCGCGCAGGCCAAGTCGCCCGTCCGGCTCCGTGGTGCAGTACCCGGCGATGGGGCTGTTGCAGTGCCTGCGCAGCCCCGCACGGGCGGACGGATCGGAGACGTGACGGAGGATGCGGACACGCGGCCGATCAGAGGGGGCGAGTTCGTGGCGCTGGAGGATCTGCCGAACTGCGGCTTCAGCGACCGGGTCGTCCAGCTGTGCCGCGACCGCTTCCCGGACGCCGGGTCATGCATGGGGCCGAAGCACACCATCGGACTATGAGCATGAACGAGGGATCGGTGGCCCGATTTCCCCTCGCCGACCCGGGCCACAAGCAGCGGCTGGAACGAGCCACTCTCCGGCGGCATCCGCCACGCGGGTGCCCAGCCTGGATCCGCGTCCTGCCGCTGGGCAGACCGCACACCGTTCCATTCGCGATGCCGTCCTGCACTTCGGCGAGTTCGCGCCCGGCTGAGCCTGTCCGGGCACGTCTGGCGCCTCGCCCCTGTTGCCCGATACTGTGCGGTCGGCAGGCGCGTCTGCCGACTCCGCCCATTGTGTCCCCACACGGCACCGGCGTTCGAGGTGGAAGGTTCAAGAGTGCGCGGCGCCGCCGCCCCTGGGGAAGCGTGCGCAGCGCCGACTTGACCGTCTGTCACCTTCGGGCGCTGTGTGGGAGCCCCGGCAGGACTACCTAGGGTGCGTATCGAGTCGTGATCAATCTGCGGGATGTGCCTTCGTGGCACGGTCTGGTCCGGTAGACCGTCGTACGTGACGCGAGTGCAACTG
>NZ_JBEXPH010000478.1:0-1142 GCF_040611955.1 Streptomyces sp. NPDC006510
GACGCCGATGGCAACGTGCTCGACATTTTGGTCCAGGGCCGAAGGGACAAGGCCGCGGCCAGGCGGTTCTTCCGCAAACTGCTCAAGAAGACCTGGTCGGTTCCGAGGGTGATCGTCACCGACAAGCTCCGCTCCTACGGCGCGGCCCACCGCGAGATCATGCCAGAGGGGCACGCACGGTTGAATACCCGAGGCGTGCCTCTTTGTCGGCAGAGCGAGCCGGCGAGGCCCACGAACTTTGGGGACGGGAGGAGGGGAAATGAGGAAGGAACCGGGCAGCGGGCTTCCGCGGGAGGGTACGGCCGGGGACATGACTGACCGGCTGATCGAGTATGTGGACAGCTATCGCCCTGGCTGGTCCCGGCGCGCGAAGGGTGCCACCGAAGCGGAGATCGCCGAATTGGAGGAGTTGTGCGGTCTCGCCGCCCTGTGCTGGCACTACCCCGAAGCGTACCGTCGCTACCTTGCCTTCTGCGGCCACGATGACAACGGTCTGCTGAAGAGTCTGGAAGGTACCTATGGCTTCCAGCGGACGGTTGCCGACTTGCGCGAGTTCTACCGTGATACGGACAACGAGCCCTGGACTGACCCGGAATACCCTGTCGTACTACTAAACACCCTTTACATGCCGCTATCCCTAGATCTGCGCCCTTCGATGCGCAGCGAGCCGGCCGTCGTGGATGGGGAGAACCCTGACAGGGTCTATGCGGAGTCGTGGGAGAAGCTGGTGTTCCAGAACGCCACCTGGCATGCCAGGTCGGCTGCGGCGGTGACCATGTGGGCATCCGCATCCCCGCACTCGCTGGCTGGGGCACTGGCCCGGACCAGAGCCGCCACTGCGGTCGAGGTCCTGTCGGCGTTCGGCGCAGAACACGGCCTTCAACCGGCCTGGTTCAACGACTCCCAGCACCTCTGCCTGTCCCGCGCCGACGTGATGGTGTTGGCTAACCTTTCGCACGGGGTGAATTTCAACGTCACAGGCGACAGCGGCACCGAGGTCGGCAAGCTGAGCAACCAACTCGCGCGCGCCGTCGGAGCCACGAACCTTGAATCGCCCCGGGTTTGATGGAGACATCGAAGACCCGGAAGGATGCCGATCATGGCTGCTCCCCGTAAGTACCCCGATGAACTGCGTGAACGCG
>NZ_JBEXPH010000479.1:0-1131 GCF_040611955.1 Streptomyces sp. NPDC006510
GGTGGGGGCGAGTTTGAGGAGCTCGCGGGCCTCGGGTCGGCAGAGTCCGTTGGTCCAGGCGGCGAAGGCGTCCAGAGCTGCGGGGTAGTACTCGCGCAGCAGGGAACGGAGCTGGTTGGAGATCTGCTGGCGATTCCACGTGGCGTCCTGCTGAGCGCGGGCCGGAACGGCGATCGCGCGGGCCGGATCGGAGTCGTTGGGCAGGGTGCGATGGGCATGCATGTCGGTGCGCAGGATGTTCGCAAGGACGAGGGCATCGCCCGGGTCGGACTTCTTGCGGGAGACGGAGTGCCGGTCGCGGTAACGGGAGGAGGCCAGCGGGTTGATCGCGAAAACCTGTCGTTGGTCCTGCCGCAGCACGGCGACCAGTAGTCCGCGGGAGGTCTCGATGGCCGCTGGTATCGGGTGTTCGGCGGTGTCGCCGTGCTCGGCGAGCAGGTCCAGCAGGATCTTGTAGCCAGCGGCGTCATCGGTGATGTGCAGCTTGGCCAGTAACGTTCCGGTGTCGTCGACCAGAGCGACGTCGTGTGTCTTCTCCGCCCAGTCGATTCCGCAGTAGATCACGGGGTTCCTCCCCAGAGTCTGTTCGGATATATGCGCTGGTCACGAGCGCATGCGGGCCACGCAGCGACCTAATTCCGGGCCTCAGCCGCGAGGGCTGGGCCGATGCCTCACCAGCCGTGTTCGTGGCACCAGCGCACCACGCGGGCCTCGGTCTGTCCCGGAGCTCAGACGGCTCGCGAATATTGAGAGGTCACCGTGCAGTGGGCTCGTCCACCAACACCAACGAGGGATCAACAGAAGGGTGTTGACGCTCGACGACCCCGGATGCTGCCGCTCTGGCACAAGGCCTCGCAGCCGGATCCAGCAAAGGCATCCGTCCGGAATCGGCGCACGCCAACACCCCAGGTGATGGCGGCACGAAGACGTCGGGCGCCGCCTACCAGCCGGAGGCCTCTACAGCCCGACGCGTACCAGGCTTCCGCCCTGCACTCACGTGATCACCACTACCCACGAGCACCCGAACCGCCCGCCGCTCCGATGCAAGGCGTCGATCGCCATGCAACGTTCAGGCATCACGGTGCGGTACTCGAACAGCACGAAGGAACTGAGGGTCCCCACTCGGCGCTG
>NZ_JBEXPH010000480.1:0-1078 GCF_040611955.1 Streptomyces sp. NPDC006510
GTGAGGTATGCGGATGGGGGCGGGCTGACCGCTGCGGGTCGGCTGCGCCGTGAGTCGGTGCGGATGCAGGCGGCCGAGTTGTTCGAGCAGGGAATCAAACCGTCGGAAGTGGCACGGCGCCTGCGGGTGAGCGGGAAGTCGGCCTACCAGTGGCAGCAGTTGTGGCGGGAGGGCGGTGCGCTGGCGCTGGCCTCCCGTGGCCCGGGCGGTTCGCGGTGCCGTCTGTCCACGCGCTGTCTGGAGAAGCTGGCAGCGTATCTGGAGCAGGGTCCAGCCGCGCATGGCTGGGTGGAGGACCAGGTGTGGACCGCGGCGAGGGTGGCCACGCTGATCGGCCGGAAGTTCCACGTCTCGTACAGCGTCTCGGGGGCGACGAGGCTGATGCACCGGCTCGGCTTCAGCCCGCAGGTCCCCGCGCGGCGGGTCGCCGAGCGTGACGAGCAGGCCGTCACCGCATGGAAGGAGGCGACCTGGGCGGAGGTAAAAGAGCCCGGGCGGCCTGCGGAGGCTACATCTGCTTCGAGGACGAGGCAGGCTTCACCCGCCGGCCGCCCAAAGGACGCACCTGGGGCCGGCGCGGCGTGACCCCGCGGGTGACGGTGAGCGGACGACGCTCGGGACGGCTGTCCGTGGCAGGACTGATCGCTATGCGGCCCGGTTCCCGGACCCGGCTGTGCCACCGCCTGCGCAGCCACCCCTCCGGCAAGGGCAAGCGCCGCAGTATGAGCGAGCGCGACTTCATCGCACTGATCGACGGCGCCCACCAGCTCGTCAAGGCCCCGATCGTGCTGGTCTGGGACCGCCTGAACACCCACGTCTCGCACGCCATGCGCGGGCTGATCGCCGAGCGCGAGTGGCTGACGGTGTTCCTGCTTCCCGCCTACTCGCCCGACCTCAACCCCGTGGAGTGGGTCTGGGCCCACGTCAAACGCAGCCTGGCCAACCTCGCCGTGGTCGCCCTCGATCGACTCGAGGCCCTCGTACGCAACCGGCTCAAACGCCTGCAGTACCGGCCCGACACCCTCGACGGCTTCATAGCCGGCACCGGCCTGGCCGTCGACACCCCAACGTCACCCTA
>NZ_JBEXPH010000481.1:0-1058 GCF_040611955.1 Streptomyces sp. NPDC006510
TGGACCGGCGGCTCGCGGCGGCCGGCGCGCGGGCCGTGCCGGACGGGACGACGCTGGTGGTGGGCGAGTACCACGCGGTCGTGGACGTGCCGCGGCGCACGCTGGTGACGGGCGGGGCCAGGTCGGGAAAGTCGGTGGAGGCCGAGCGGCGCCTGGAGACGTTCCCCGAGGTGGTGTACGTGGCGACCGGCGGCGGCCGGGAAGGCGACGCCGAGTGGGCGGCCCGGATCGGCCTGCACCGGGAGCGCAGGCCGGCCGCCTGGCGCACCGAGGAGACCTGTGAGCTGGTGGAGCTGCTGGAGTCGGACGGGCCTCCGCTGCTGATCGACTGCCTGTCGCTGTGGCTGACCGACGCGATGGACCGGGTGGACGCCTGGGACGACGCGGCGTGGACGGGGGGTGGCGAGGAAGCCCTGCGGGAGCGGACCGCCGAGCTGATCGCGGCGGTACGCGGAACGCGCCGTACGGTCGTCGCCGTCACCAACGAGGCGGGCTCGGGCGTGGTGCCCGCGACGGCTGCCGGGCGACGTTTCCGGGACGAGTTGGGCCGGCTGAACGCCGCGTTCGCCGACGAGTGCGAACAGGTGCTGCTGGTGGTGGCCGGGCAGGCGCTGACCCTGCGCGGCTGACCGACAGCGCGGAAGAACAGGAGGAGTGGACATGGCACGTGCGCGACCGATGCTGAACGGGGTTCCGGAGACCCTGCTGTGGACGCTCTACAACCGGGCGTACGAGGCGGGCCGGCCCTATCCGGTGCTGGACGACCCGGTGGCGCTGCGGCTGCTGGCGGATCTGGACTACCCCTTCGAGGAACGGTTCGGGCGGCCGGACCCGTTCCACTCGCAGGCCCAGGGGCTGCGCTCGCGCTGCTTCGACCTGGCCGTGCAGCGGTATCTCGCCGACCGGCCCCGGGCCACCGTGGTCGCGCTCGGCGACGGTCTGGAGACCGGCTTCTGGCGGGTCGACAACGGCCTGCTGAACTGGCTGAGCGTGGATCTTCCGGAGGTCGCCGAGCTGCGCCGGGCGCTGCTGCCCGCCTCGGACCGGCTGCGCACGCT
>NZ_JBEXPH010000482.1:0-1057 GCF_040611955.1 Streptomyces sp. NPDC006510
GCGCTGCCGGGCGCCGAGCGAGGCGTACGGGGCCGCCGCGGCCCACGCCCGGTCGAAGTCCCGCAGGAACGCGTGGACGGGTTCGCCCGGCACATCGCGGTGTTCGAGCAGCGCCTTGGGCCGTCCGCCGAGCCGCCGTCCGCCGCCCGCGGCGAGCAGCAGTCCGGCGACCTCGGGGGTTGGTGTTGTCGGAGTCATGCGGCCTGGATACCTCAACACGCCCCGGAAGCGCACCCTTCGCTTAAGCAAGCGAAAGAGGGTGTGAGAGGGGCCGGCGTCCACCTGGCGACATGCACATCACCCTTACGGGAGACCCCGAATTCCGTCCGCGGAGTGGCGCTCGACACCTTTCATGGCGTTAACTTGCGCGCACGCCCGGACACTTGACCACGATGTGGGGACCGGTCGGAACACTGGCACAAGGACGTGCGAGGGGGAGTGCTTTGTTGCGCAGCGTGGGGCAGACGCAGGTGACCGGCAGCGGTGAGGATCCGAGGGTGACGGAGCTGCGTACGGCCGTCTCCCGGCTCCGGCGTGAGCTGGCGGGGCATCCGGCGGAATTCCCGGACCGGGGGATCGCCGAGGACGAACTGGCCGCGCTGGACGCGATGGCGGCGGGCGGGGCACCCGAGATTCCGCGGCTGCGCCGTTCGCTGCTGCTGATCGCGGGGGCGATCGGCTCGGTGAGCGCCCTGGCCTCCGCGCTCAGGGACGTACGGGTCGCCGTCGATCTCTTCGGTGAGCCGCCGCGCGGCTGACCGGCAGCACGAGGACGCGGTCAGCGGCGGATGAGCCTGCGGGCCGTCGCCGCCGCGACCGCCGAGGTGCGGGAGTCCACGCCCAGCTTGGCGTAGATGTGCACCAGGTGGGACTTCACCGTCGCCTGGCTGAGGAAGAGCCGCTTGCTGATCTGCAGGTTCGACAGCCCCTCGCCGACCAGTTGCAGCACCTCCAGCTCGCGCTTGGTCAGGGCCTCCTTGCCGCGTTCGACCGGCACCGGACTCTTCGCGGCGAGCTTCACCGGCTGGCCCCCGAGTCGCAGCAGGACCTCGCCGTA